>JAUZFP010000109.1 GCA_030838475.1 Actinomycetota bacterium | reverse complement strand
CCTCGCAGACGGTGTGCAGGCCCTCGCGCCGGACCAGCGCCTTGAGCTCCATGTACTCAGGGCCCATCTTGGCGCGGGTCTTGATCCACGGCGGCTTGCGCTCGATCGGCGTCTCGGAATTACGAACCTCGAGACGCAGGAGTTTGCGGCCGTGCGGGTTAACGGTCAGCGTATCGATCCTAGCGTGCAAGTTTGGCGGGTTTGGTCATACCGGGCTAGTATCTGCGTGCGCACGCAAGTATAGTCGGTCGTGCGATCTGTCAAGAAGGCGCCCGACTGAAAGCCGAACGGCGATGTCGGAGCAGTCGCTGGAGCAGGCAACGAGGAGGTGGACTATGGGCTTCGCTGTTCGGCGGGGCGCGTCGGCGATCTATGAGCATTCGGGATCGCTTGCAACCAGTTCTACTGCATATACCCGGTTCAGTGGCATTGGTTACGAGACAGGTTCGGTCCATTCGGATTTCGGAATTTCGCGCCTCGCTACCGGCGGAGCCATAACAGCGCACGTCCATTCGTTCGAGGAGACGTTCTACGTGATGGACGGCGAAGTTCTAGTGGCGACTCCGGAAGCGACGGTGCGTCTGACCGCAGGCGATTACGGTGTGATCCCGGTCGGAGTGCCACACTCGTGGCGTTCGGCAGGAGAGGGGACCGCGATCTGGGCTGACCTGTACAGCCCGCCTCCCCGTATCAAATTCGCCGGCGACACATACAGTGTCCCCGAGCTGCCTGAGGTGGAGCCCTGCCGGATCGACCCCCGGGATCCCAGGACTCGATCGTTCGGATCCATCACATCGGAGCACATGGATCCTTCTAAGCAGTCGCAGATCCTACTTGCGCGGTCTGCGAGCATGCGCACAGCACTACTGGTCTATAGCGGTATTTCACTCAAGATGATGGTGGATTCCGACCTGGGCGCCGTAGCGTCCACGATGTTCATGGTGCAGTACGAACCCGAGGGCATGGCCGGTCCGCACGACCATCCTTTCGAGGAGTGTTACCTCATCATCGAGGGCGAAGTCGATGCGACTTTTGACGGTCAGCCCTTTCGGCTGGCACCGGGCGATTTTGCGTGGGCCGGTGTCGGCTGTGTTCACTCGTTCGCTGCAACCGGCGCTCCCGTGCGCTGGCTAGAGACACAGTCGCCCCAGATGCCGGCCCGTCACGCCTACCGCTTCGCACGCGACTGGGAGTACCTCGCCACCAGCTGACACCGGCCGATTGAACGGGGGCGATCCCTGCCCCTGCAATACATGCAATCTATTTAAGGAGCACACATGACCAAAACGATCCTTGTAGTCGGTGGGACCTCGGGGATTGGCGCAGCCCTCGCGACGGACCTCGTTGAAAAGGGGGATGGGGTCATCCTCACCGGACGTGATGGTGCCCGCGCCGAGCAAGTGGCTGCGTCGCTCGGCGATCGGGCCCAGGGCATTGCGCTCGATCTCTCCAAGCCCGAAACTATTGCCCCGGCGCTCGCTCGGGTTGGCAACCTCGATGGGCTGGTACTTGGCGCGATTGAGCGGGATCAGAACTCAGTGCGTGAGTATGACCTCGCACGGGCCACGCGATTGACGACTCTCAAACTCGTCGGCTACACCGAGACTGTCCACACCCTGCTGGATCGACTCGATGCCTCCGTCGACACGGGCATCGTTCTTTTCGGCGGGCGCGCAAAAGACCTTCCCTACCCAGGGTCTACCACTGTGTCAACGATTAACGCCGGTGTCGTGGGACTGGTCAACACGCTTGCGCTGGAGCTTGCACCGATCCGCGTTAATGCGTTGCACCCAGGCGTTATTGGAGATAGTGATTTTTGGTCCGAGAAATCTGCCGCCATTGAGAAGTTCGCGTCCCGTACGCCGGGCGGCAAGCTTGCCACTGTTGCCGACGTGGTTCAGGCAACCCAGTTCCTCCTGTCCAACCGTGGGGTTTCTGGCCACAGCCTCAATGTTGACCGCGGTTGGACCCTCACCTGATAAGAACGGCGTTCCGCAACGGTAGAGAGGAGATGTGACGATGAGGACGGTTGGGACCTGCTGCGCGTACGCACCGTGGTCATTGGCGAGAATCGGTGACCACGGCGTGAGGGGAGGAATCCATGACTGAAGAGGACGTCTTGCTCGCCTCGCTGGCCGCTAGCCATCGAGGGGTGCTAGCCACTATCCGACGCGACTCCCGTCCGCAGTTGTCAAACGTCGTGCACGCCTTCGACCCATCGACCAAGCTGATCCGCATTTCAACGACCGCAGATCGGGCCAAGACGCGGAACCTCAAACGCGACGCCCGAGCCACCTATTACGTCGCGGGATTGGACTTTTGGAAATTTACTGTCGCCGACACGACAGCTGAGCTCAGCCCGGTCGCGCAGACCGTTGACGACGCGGTCGTCGACGAACTCGTCGAGGTGTATCGCAGCATCAGCGGCGAGCACTCTGATTGGGACGAGTATCGGGCCGCGATGGTGGAAGAACAGCGGTTGGTGATCGGCTTGCACGTCGTCAGCTTGTACGGACAGTAGTGACTCAACTACTAGTCAACTGTTACGAGGCTGAGATCCGGGTAGAGCGAGTCAGTTCGCTGTCGTGGTTGATCATTTCGCGGACCAGCGGAATGACTTCGGTGCCGTAAAGCTCGATGCAGCGCATCATGTTCTGGTGTGACAGCGGGCCGGCGCTGTATTTCATGTCGAACCGTGCCACACCGAGAGCCTTTACGGTCTCGGCAATCCGTCGTGCGACGGTCTGGGGCGAGCCGACGTACAGAGAGCCATGAGCGGTCTCGTGATCAAACTCCGCGCGCTGCATCGACGGCCAGCCCCTGTCCCTTCCGACGCGATCGCGCATCACCTTGTAGGCTGGCCAGAACTCATCGCGCGCCGTCTCATCTGTTGCCGCGACATATCCGGGTGAATGCATGCCGACGGGTTGCGGCGGCTTGTCCAATGTCTGGTATGCGCGGAAATGCAGATCGACGTAGGGCAAGAATCGCTTCGCATCGCCGCCGATGATGGCAAGCATCAAAGGGAGGTCGTAATGTGCCGCGCGGACGAC
>JAUZFP010000095.1 GCA_030838475.1 Actinomycetota bacterium | reverse complement strand
CCGTCGCCGGCGCTCACTTTCACTCCGTTCCACCGATGTCCGGTCTTGGCACTTTTGCGACATAGCAAGGGGCGAGGCAGCACTACGTATCTCCGCACCCGTCCTCCTTGTAGCGCTCAATGAGTCGAAACACCCACATGAACAACACCTGTGCGTGCGCATCGCCAGCCCGAGACGCCTCTTCTAAGTGTTCAATGACGGCCGCCGGCGGCATCCTCACCGTGGCGCAGAATTCAGTGTACTGAGATCGTGCGATCTCTTTCTCGAAGAGGCGCAGCTGATTGATCAGCTGCTGGTCGAGTACGATCTCGCCCCGAGGGGCGCTAGGAGGGTCGGCACCGAGCGCGGTGTGCGCGCCAATGGACACTAGCAGTTGCGTCACGATCCCTCCTGCGACGAGGAGGAACCACTTCATGATACGTGAAAATGCGCTCATTCCAAACCGCCCTCAGTGCGCGGCTCGGCCACCCATCATACTCGCCCAATAAGGAAGCCGAGCAGCGAGCATTCGCAGAACGTAGTGACCTTGATGCAGGTTGCTGCACCATCGTTCCAGGCAAGCAAGCTTCTTCTACTCGATGTTCGCCCTTCGACCCCAGGACACAATCTTTACACGGAGCGGTCGCATGGGTTGTCCGTTTGTAATTCCGCCGCACCCCGTGTGTGGGAGGGGAACTAAGCCCCGCGGCAGGCTCCGCGTTGGCTTGTCCCCCATACCCGACGCGGAGCCACTTACTTTTTGCTGCGAACGCCGGCGCGGCCTCGCCTCGCCCGACGACGGCGACGCACTCGCGCTCACCTTCGCCTACCCGGTCGCCAGCTCACCTTCGCCTACCCGGTCGCCAAGCGAGACTGGGCCGAGGAGCGGCGGTTCGAGGAAGGGCTCGCGAGACTGAAGAGGTGGGTCGTGTGAATCCGCGCGCGGGCGTGGTGCTTGCCCGAGCCCGGAGCACTCAGACTGCGCCGCCCGTTCCGAACTCAATACTACGCCTGTAATGCCACTTCCACCCACTGTTCGATTTCGAACAGTGCGATTCATGTGAGCAACGGACCCCGGGTCCCCTGCATTGCCTGCCACGGACGCTGCTCACAAGGAGACCGCGATGGCAACCAAGACGACCAGAACATCGAGTAAGACAACCACCGGTATGGAAACCAAGCCCACTGTGGCGACTCCTATGCCTGCCGCTACTTCGCCCACGCCGCAAAAGAGTGCCGGCGGTGCAATCGAGGCACTCAAGCAGGATCACCGTAAGGTCGAGCAGCTCTTTGCCGACTTCCAAAGTACCGAGGACGAGGACCGCAAGGACGGACTTTTGCAGCAAATCTGCGCGGAGCTGATCATCCATACCAAACTCGAAGAGGAGCTCTTCTATCCCGCCTGCCGCGCGGCAGTGTCCGGGGAAGACATTCTGGACGAAGCCCAAGTGGAGCACGACAGCGCCAAGCTGCTCATTGCCGACCTGCTGGATGCCCGCGCCACGGACCGCTTCCGCGACGCGAAGGTCAAGGTGCTGGGCGAGCAGATCAAACATCACGTGACCGAGGAAGAGAAGCCCGGCGGAGGGATCTTCGCCCAGGCCGAAGCGCAAGGCGTCGACACCGCCGAGCTTACGCAGGCTATCAAGAAGAGAAAGGAGGATCTGCAGGGGCGCGCTGCAGAATTGAGACCCACTCGCGCCGTTTCGCTCAACTTCGATTATTCCGACACGGAGGAACGTATGGCAAGAAACGGTAACAATGAGCGCGATCGCGATGAGCGCGGTCGCTTCGTAAGTGACGACGACGACCGCGACGAGCGTCGGTCTTCCGGCGGTGGCTCGCGCTCACGCGGCCGCGATGATGATGACGAACGCGGTGGACGGGGACGCGGCTGGTACGGCGATCCGGAGGGCCATTCGCAGGCCGCCCGCCGCCGTTCGGACGATGATGAAGATCGCCGCGGCTCGCGTTCGCGTGGTCGTTATGACGACGACGATCGCGGCGGCCGCGGTCGCGGGGGCTGGTTTGGCGATTCGGAAGGCCACGCCGATGCCGCTCGTCGCCGCTGGGACGAGGACGACGACCGGGGCGGCTCCCGTTCGCGGTACCGCGATGACGACGACGACGATCGCCGCGGCTCGCGTTCGCGCAGTCGCGAAGACGATGACGACGATCTCGGCGGACGTGGCCGCGGCCGGGGCTGGTACGGCGACTCGGAGGGCCATGCTGAAGCCGCGCGCCGCCGTTCGGACGATGATGAAGATCGCCGCAGCTCGCGGTCGCGCGGTCGCGACGACGACGATGACGACGACCGCGGCAGTCGCGGCCGGGGCCGGGGTTGGTACGGCGATTCAGAAGGGCATGCCGAGGCTGCCCGACGGGGCAGAGACGACGACGAACGCGGTGGATCTCGTTCGCGGAGCCGCAACGACGACGAAGACCGTCGAAGCGGGTCGCGCTCGCGCGGTGGTTCCGACGATAACGGCCATGGCGGATGGTTCGGTGATCCGCGCCGCCACGCCCAGGCCGCCCGGCGCGGTTGGGAAAACCGGCGTTGAGCCAGCAAAGGAGACGGCCTGCCTCACGGCGGGCCGTCACCGCCGGCCAACCATAGTCTATGTTCGCAAGAGGAGACAATCATGGCTGAGGAAATGACCAAGATCACATCCGGCACCTTGATTGCGGCAGAGAAGGTCGAAGGCACCGACGTTTATAACCTGCAGGGCGAGAAGCTCGGCACCGTCGACGACATCATGATCGACAAGGTGAGCGGCAAGGCGATCTATGCGCTGATGTCGTTCGGCGGCTTTCTCGGCATCGGCGAGAAGTATCATCCCCTGCCGTGGTCGACGCTGAAGTACGACGAGGCAAAGGGCGGCTACGTCGTCAACCTCGACAAGCGCATGCTCGAGAACGCGCCGACTTACGACATGGACGAGGATTTCCGCTGGACGCCCGATTACGGCCGTCAGGTCGACAAGTACTAGCACGCGGCGCGGCCTTGCGAGCAGGCCGCGCCGGGGCACGCGCCGA
>JAUZFP010000020.1 GCA_030838475.1 Actinomycetota bacterium | reverse complement strand
GGAGTGATGCGCACGCGGGCGATCGCCTCCTTGCGACGACCGACGGCTGCGCCGGGGACGTTCAGAATGGTGCGGGGAGCCTTCGGCGCCTCGGTCGGGGTGCTCTCGGTCGTGAAGCTCGACGTGTCGCCGGTCTCCGTGGTGTAGCTACCGGAAGCGTCGGTGCCCTCGGGGGCCTCGTCGATGGTGTCTTCGATCTTCGCCATGTGTCTAAGTCCTAATTTGTCTTGTGGCCGGCGCTACTGAGCGACCTGGCTGAGGGTGTACGGCTTGGGCTGCTGGGCAGCGTGCGGGTGCTCCGGTCCGGCGTACACCTTGAGCTTGGTGAGCTGGGCGCGACCGATCGAGTTCTTCGGAAGCATGCCGCGAACGGCCTTCTCGACCGCGCGGGTCGGGTGCTTTGCGAGCATCTCGGCGTAGGTCATCGAGGACAGGCCGCCCGGGTAACCCGAGTGACTGTACGCGAGCTTCTGCGCAAGCTTGGCGCCGGTGAGGGCAACCTTCTCGGCGTTGATGATGATCACGAAGTCGCCCATGTCCATGTGTGGAGCAAAGGTGGCCTTGTGCTTGCCGCGGAGGAGCGTTGCGGCGTGGCTGGCGAGACGGCCGAGCACGATGTCGGTTGCGTCGATGATGACCCAGTCGCGCTGGACGTCAGCGGGCTTGGGCGAGAACGTACGAGTCACAGGTGTACTGCTTTCTAGTCGAAATGAGGTGATCGAGAATCCCGCTCCGTGGAACGTTCCCGCAGCCAGATAGCTGGGGAACCCTGCCGGTGGAGGGCTCAAGTTCGAGTACCACGCTGCTTTTTCAACAGCGCGACGGCACCGAGGGTCCACATTACCCGTGGTGTGGGGCGCTAAGCAAACTCAGGCCGGCGCAGCTGAAGCCCGCCTGGCCTCCTCCAGCGTCGCGGCATCCCGCCGGGCTCGGGTTTGTTCGGCGCGAAGCCCCACCTCGGCGTCGTCCGGGTAGCCCACCTCGATCAGGGCCAATCCCTTCGCGGGCAGCACCTTGAACTCCGCGGTACGCTCCCTGGCCCGCAGCAGATCGACCGCGCGCCCCGCCTTCAACTTGCCCTCGCCGACGGCAACGCATGCGCCGGTCAGTGCCCGCACCATGCTGTGGCAGAACGCATCCGCCTGCAACTCAGCGACGAGCACGCCGGTCTCGTCACGTTCCCAGCCGAAGTGCTGCAGGGTACGGATGGTCGTCGCGCCCTCGCGCGGCTTGCAGTATGCGGCAAAGTCGTGGAGCCCGAGCAGACCTCGAGCGGTCACATTCATGGCGTCGACATCCAGCTCGGCCGGGTACCACAGTGTCTGGTTGCGCAGGAGCGGATTCCGTGGCGCCCGCTTGTCCGCGATCCGATAGCGGTAGCGCCGCCAGGTCGCGGAGAACCGCGCATCAAATCCGGGCGGGGCGAGCGCGGTCCGGCTGACATACAGGTCGCTCGAGAGTCCGGCGATCCCGTTGAGGCGACGACCGAGCCGCGCGGCCCGCGCCTCGGGCGAGCTGTCCGGCTTGCGGCCCTTGCCCTGGTGCGAGCTGACGAGACTCGCGAACTGCTCGTCCGAGAGGTCGACGTGGGCGACCTGATCGAGCGCGTGGACGCCCGCATCCGTTCGCCCGGCGACGGTCAGGATTGGCCCGCGCCCGAACCGCGAGAACACGGTCGCGAGTGCATTCTCGAGTTCACCCTGAACGGTGCGGAGACCGGGCTGCTTCGCCCAGCCCTGAAATCCGGTGCCGTCGTAGGCGATGTCGAGCCGCAGGCGGGTGAGCCCCGCGGGCTCGCTCTCAACGGGGCTATCCACGATTGTCGAGTTTATTCGTAGATATCAGAGCATGATCGAACTGTGGAAACCCTCATCGAACCCATGCTCGCCAAGCTGACGGATGCCATCCCCCTGCCGGACCGCGTGGAGGGTGGCCTGTCCTACGAACCGAAGTGGGATGGCTTTCGCGGCATCGTCTACTTCGACGGCACAGATGTCGAGATCGGCAGCCGAGGCTCGAAGCTGCTGACACGGTACTTTCCCGAGCTGGTCGAGATATTCAAGGAGCAGCTGACTTCTCCGTGCATCCTCGACGGGGAGATTGTGGTGCGCAGCGGCAACCCGGGCGCTGAGAGGCTCGACTGGGAGCTGCTGTCGCAGCGCATCCACCCGGCAGAGTCACGAGTCACCAAGCTGGCTGTCGAGACGCCGGCGTCATTCGTCGCCTTCGACCTGCTGTCCCTCGATGGAGGGTCTCTGCTCGACACGCCCTTCGGCGAACGGCGCGCCGCCCTCGAGAGGCTGCTGGCGAAGGCGAAGTCGCCGCTTCACCTCACTCAAACCTCCGTGGATCCCGCCGTCGCGAACGGCTGGCTGAACGAGTTTGAGGGCGCGGGACTCGACGGGGTCGTGGCGAAGCCGTTGGCCGCGCCCTACGGACCGGGCAAGCGGACCATGTTCAAGACGAAGCACGATCGCACGGCGGATGTCGTGCTGCTCGGCTACCGCATCCACAAGAGCGGGAGTGGTGTCGGCTCACTGCTGCTCGGGCTCTACGACGCCGAGGGCAACCTGAGGAACGTCGGCGGTGCATCCGCCTTCTCCGACAAGCGTCGACTCGAACTCGTCGACGAACTGGCGCCACTCGTGCGCCACGACGCCGCGGGCGAGGTGGTCAAGGGTGCGACCGACCGCAGTCGGTTCTCGGGGTCGAAGGATGTCTCCTTCGTGGCCTTGGAGCCGACGCGGGTGATCGAAGTGAAGTACGACCAGATGGAGGGTGCACGGTTCCGGCACACGGTGCAGTTCTACCGATGGCGGGACGATCGGGATGCGCGCAGTTGCACCTTCGAGCAGCTCGAGCGGCCGGTCGCCTACGACCTGGCCGACATCTTCGCCTGATCGCTACTCGACAGGTTTCTTCGCCTTCGAGGGCTGCACGCGGGGCGGTTCGCCGGGCATCTTGGGGAAATCGGGCGGGAACGGCAGCTCGCCGAGCCCGTTGGCCAGATCCCGTTCCCACCAGTCGAGCAGGGGCTGGATCGAGCCCGGGCTCGCCGAGAAGTTCTCCCACGGGTCGCCGACGGTGGCGAGACGATCCGGCACGGTGAGGATGGTGAAGGCCTTCGGGTCGGCGGTGGGCAACTCGTCCCACGTGATCGGGGTCGACACGGACGCGTGCGGGAGCGCCCGCGGGCTGTATGCGCCCGCCATGGTGCGGTCCCGGTTGGCCTGGTTGAAGTCGAGGAAGATTTTCGTGCCCCGCTCCTCCTTCCACCAGTTCGTTGTGACCGTGTCGGGCATCCGCCGTTCCAGCTCGCGGCAGGCCGCGATGACGGCGTGCCGCACATCCAGGAATTCGTGCTTCGCATCGATCGGCGCGAAGACGTGCAGGCCGCGGTTGCCTGAGGTCTTCACGAATGCCGTGAGGCCAACCTCATCCAGCACGCGGCGCAGCTCGATGGCGGGTTCGATGGCATCCCCGAAGTCCGTGCCGGGTTGCGGATCGAGGTCGATTCGCAGCTGGTCCGGGTTGTCCGAATCGCTCGCGAGCGAGGGCCACGGATGAAAAACGACCGTGTTCATCTGGGCCGCCCACACCGCCGCCGCCGGTTCGTCGATGACGAGCTGCGGATGCGACCGCCCACTCGGATACGTCACCGTCACGGCGCGCACGTAGTCGGGAGCGCCCTTCGGCGGGTTCTTGGAGAAGAACTGCTCCCCGTCGATACCGTCGGCGAAGCGCTGCAACGAGATCGGCCGATTGCCGTTTGCCGCCACGAACTGCGGCCCCACGGCCGCAAGGTATTCGGCCAGGGCGAACTTCGTGATGCCGACCGCCGGCCAGAGCACCCGATCCGGACTGGAAATGCGAACTTCACGGACGCCCTCAGGGCCGTCCACTTCGAGGATGCGCGCTTCGCTCGGCATACTTCAACATAGCGTGGCCCCGTCGTGTTGACGATGACAACGACATGCATAAGGCTCGTGGTGGCCCCCAATGACGCAAACCAGCAAACCGAAGAAGAATTCGACGCATCCGCTCCCAATAGCGGTTGCTTCGTCGCACCTCCGAGGCATCGATGGCCTCCGTGCGATTGCGGTCATTCTGGTCGTGCTGTTCCATGTACTGCCGGGCGCGCTGCCCGGCGGCGGTCTCGGCGTCGACATCTTCTTCGTGCTCAGCGGTTTTCTGATCACCGGGCTCCTGGTCGGCGAGCGCGCCGAAGGCGGTCGGATCCGTCTGGGCGCCTTCTGGGCGCGACGGGCGCGACGCCTGCTGCCCGCCCTCGCCATCCTGCTCCTGGTCTGCACCAGCGCCGCCCTGGTGATCGGCGGCGACGTGCTCGTCGGCATCGGTCGGCAGCTGCTCGGTGCCGCAACCTTCAGCAGCAACTGGCTTGCGATCGCCAATCACACGAGTTACTTCGCCGGCACCACACCGGAGCTGTTCCGCAACCTCTGGTCGCTGGCGGTCGAGGAGCAGTTCTACCTGGTCTGGCCGTTTGTGGTGCTCCTCGTGGTTTTCGTGCGCTGGCGCTGGGTCCGCTTCGCAATTTTCGCGACGCTTGCCGCCGCATCCGCAACCGCCATGGTCCTGCTGTACTCGCCGAAGGTCGACCCGACGCGCGTCTACTACGGCACCGACACCCACAGCTTCGGCCTCGCGCTGGGAGCGGCGCTGGCCGTTGCGACGGCGGGCATGGCGCGCCATCCGCTCGAATGGCCACGGTGGTCCCGTCGCCTGCTTCAGTTACTCGCGGCTGTTGCGATTCTGGGCCTGGCTGGCACAGCGGTCGTCCTCCCCACGGATGCCCCGCTGAGTTTTCAGGGCGGGCTGCCCGTGGTCGCGCTCCTCAGCGCCATCGCCGTGGTCGGCGCGATTGCGCCCGGTTCGCTGCTTGGCACCATCCTCGACATTCCGCCGCTGCGCTGGGTCGGCATCCGTTCATATGGGATCTACCTGTGGCACTGGCCGGTGCTTCTGTTGGTGACCGCCGCCGCGCCGCGCTGGCAGGACTCGCCGTCGACGAGCTGGCTCATCGGAGCAGTGACGGTGGCGATCACCGTCTCGTTCGCCGCACTCTCCTACAAGTTCGTCGAGCGGCCCATCCGTCGACTCGGATTTGGCGTCTGGGTGAAGGGGATGTGGCGGGCCGGCTCGCTGCGCGGCCTGCGCGTCGCGGCCGGTGTAGTCGTAGCGCTCGCCGTGGTCGCGGGCTCTGGAGCGACCGCGCTCGCAATCGTGCGAGCCCCCGGGTCCGGCCAGGCGCAGGGCGACATCAAGACCGGGCAACTCCTGCTCGCCAAGGCCAAATACCTGCCACCGCCCCCCGTCGGCGCGCCGGGCAGCAACCTGGACGCCGTGGGTGACTCCGTGATGTTGGCTTCGGCGCCGGAACTCAGTCAGGTTTATCCGGGGATGATCGTCGACGCTGTCGTGTCACGCCAGATGAGCTCGCTTCCTGCGATCGTTCAGGCGCTCAAGGACTCCGGTCAGTTGAGAGCGATCCTCGTGGTCGGTCTCGGCACGAACGGGCCGATCGCCCGCGCAACCCTCGATCAGGTGCGAGACATGCTCGGACCCAACCGGCAGATGGTTGTCATTAATGTGGAGGAGCCGCGGAGCTGGGAGGGTGAAGTCAACACCACGCTGTCGCAATTCGCGAGCGACTATGAAAACGTCGAGCTCTCCGACTGGTACACGGCAATTTCACCGCACATCTCGATCCTGGCGCACGACCACATCCACCCCGGCCCAACCGGGGGGCGCATCTACACGGCCGCCCTTCAGGATGCGCTGTCGCGCCTGGCCGCCCTACCGCCCTACCCGACCGTCTCGGATTTCTTCCCGTCGACGGGTTCGCTCGTAACGCAAAAGTAGGGCCCCGCGTGAGCGGAACCCTACTTAGGGTGAAGAGTGGATGCTACTTGGCGTCGTCCTCTGCCACGATCGCCTCGGCGTCGTCAGCGTCAGCCGCGTCGGCCTCTGTGGCCTCGGCCTCCGGGGTCTCGGCCTCTGGAGCGTCAACGGCCTCAACCTCGGCGGGTGCCTCGGTGTCGGCGGCTTCGGTCTCGACGACCTCGGCGGGCGTCTCCTCGACGACCTCCTCGACCGGGGCGGCCTTGGCAGCTGGCGCAGCGGCGGCCGTCTTCTTGGCGCTTTTCGGCTTCGGGTTCACTGGCTCGAGAACCAGCTCGATCTGCACCATCGACGCATTGTCACCCTTGCGGAAGCCGAGCTTCGTGATGCGGGTGTAGCCGCCCTCACGCAGTTCGACCAGCGGAGCGATCTCCGTGAAGAGCTCGTGCACGACGGTCTTGTCGTGGATGACCGCGAGCACGCGCCGACGGGCGTGCAGGTCACCGCGCTTCGCGAACGTGATGAGCCGCTCGGCGACGGGGCGAAGGCGCTTGGCCTTAGTCTCCGTCGTCTTGATGCTCTTGTGCGTGAACAGGGCAGCCGCGAGGTTCGCAAGCATGAGGCGCTCGTGCGCCGGTCCACCGCCGAGGCGTGGTCCCTTAGTTGGTGCAGCCATTAGTCAGGATTCTTTCGTTGTTGTTAAGTCGTTAGAGACGAAGACGCCTAGGCGTCTTCGTCGTCTCCGCCGTAGAAGTGAGCGCCGTCAAACCCGGGAACCGAGTCCTTCAGGCTGAGACCCATCTCGACCAGCTTGTCCTTGACCTCGTCAACCGACTTCTGTCCGAAGTTGCGGATGTTCATGAGCTGCATCTCGGAGAGAGCAACCAGCTCGCTCACGGTGTTGATGCCCTCACGCTTGAGGCAGTTGTAGCTGCGCACCGACAGGTCGAGGTCCTCGATCGGCATGCTCAACTCGCTGGAGAGAACGGCGTCGACCGGCGCTGGGCCGATCTCGATGCCCTCAGCGGCGGTGTTGAGCTCGCGAGCCAGGCCGAACAGTTCGGTCAGCGTGCGTCCGGCGGAGGCAATCGCGTCACGCGGGGTGATCGCGTTCTTGGTCTCGACATCCACCACGAGGCGGTCGAAGTCGGTGCGCTCACCGGCACGAGTCGCCTCGACGCGGTAGGTCACCTTGAGAACGGGCGAGTAGATCGAGTCGACCGGAATCTGGCCGGCCTCGGAGAACTCGCTGCGGTTCTGCGTCGCGGACACGTAGCCGCGGCCGCGCTCGATGGTCAGCTCGAGCTCGAACTTGGCCTTGTCGTTGAGGGTTGCGATGACGAGCTCGGGGTTGTGGATCTCCACACCGGCCGGAGCCGAGATGTCGGCGGCCGTGACCTGGCCCGCACCCTGCTTGCGCAGGTAGGCGGTGATCGGCTCGTCGTGCTCGCTGGAGACGACGAGACCCTTGATGTTCAGGATGATCTCGGTGACGTCTTCCTTCACACCGGGAACGGTGCTGAACTCGTGCAGCACACCGTCGATGCGGATGCTGGTAACCGCGGCGCCCGGAATGGACGAGAGAAGCGTGCGGCGAAGCGAGTTGCCGAGGGTGTAACCGAAGCCGGGCTCAAGCGGCTCGATGACGAAACGTGAACGGAACTCTGAGAGGTTTTCTTCTGCGAGTGTGGGGCGCTGTG
>JAUZFP010000150.1 GCA_030838475.1 Actinomycetota bacterium | reverse complement strand
GAGATCGTGCCGGTCATCGCGCCCTGAGGCGGGGGCCTTCAGCGCGGCGCGACGCCGCGCGCCCCCCCCCGCGATCAGCGCACGAAACGTCCAGCGCCATGCCGTTCAGCGAGGGATCACTGCTGCTCAGCGGAGCGAAGCTGGGTGCACCGTCGGCAGCATTGTCTTGTTGGGCGGCGAGCGTTGGTCAGTCGCTTGCAGCTCAACTCGGTTCATCGATCACCTCTGCGATCGAGGCGGCGACAGCGGCCTTCTCCAGCCAGCGCTCCAGGCGGTCCGGGTCCTTCTCGGCCAGAACGCGTTCGCGCGTGGCGTCGGGCACGGCGATGCCGCGAACTCGGAGCACGGTGAGCACGTCGCGCGCACGTGCTTCGCTGCGCCCTTCGTCGCGGCCCTGGTCACGCCCTTCGTCGCGCCCCTGCGCAACATACTTCTTCGCGAAGTCGCTCTGGTAAGGTGGGCCCCCGGCGCCTTGCCGGCTCTCGCCGGTAGGTCTCCGGGGGCCTCCTTCCAAACCCGGCGTGCACCTTTCGTTATGCACCGGGCTTTCCATCGACGTGGGTCACGAAGTGGGGGGCCTTCCTCAGCCCGGATCACGGACGGTGGGGATGCCGAGGGGGCGAACCTTCCCTGGCTGGCCTGCCTTCGGGATGAGCACGCGACGCACCGGGCTCGGGCGGTAGCTGCCCGACCGAAGCTCGGCGCGTAGCTGCTCGACGACCTCGTCGACCCCTTGGCGCAGGACCTTCCTCACCGTCTGCCCGTCGACGCCTGCCGTGCGTGCGCCCCGATTGCGGGCGACACGCGCGAGCGCAAGTCGCAGGTTTCGCTGGTCAGTGACCAGCCCCCAGAGCCTGCGCCAGACGTAGCCGGGCTCGTCCCAACTTCGCGCGTACAGCTTGCGTTGCTCGCTGCGGAGCCAGCTCTTGTCGAGCTGGGTCGCCACATACATGGCTCCCTCCACCGGCTTCGCAATCGTACGCGTCGACTGTCCCCCTTCGCCTTGTACGCGGCTCTCCCGCGCTCGGACTACTACGGGGACTCCGCCCCCCGTTCGAGACGTCGCTGGACTTGGACAGCTTGCCGGGCTTCGCGGGCCCGGCGCTCGAATCGAGGTTCCCGTGTTCAAGAGGCGAACCCTTGGTGCGTTAGGTGGTCGGCTCTACCCCTGGCAGCGCGGACCGCTCGCCGATTCGGGGCGAGGCGAGCGGCGCGTCCTTGCGGGACGTACCCAGCACGACGAATTACTTTGGGTATGGCTCTTCTCCGCGGCCAAAATCCTCGGGAAAGTTCATCAAGTTGACGGCCGAGCGGACGCCCAAGGAGGACACTCCATGGTTCGTCCGCGGGTATCCACGTATCCGTGGGGCGGTGAAGCAAGCGGGCGCCAGCTTCGAATATGGCCTTACGGCACGAACGCAGCTCCGTCGTAACGCCAATATTGTCTGAGGATTCGCGATTGGACGGCATAGACGAAGTCGAGGAGGTCACCCCCTGGTACGTTCGCGGTGCCAACCCCGAACAGGCAGGAGGGCCTCCTCGTGGCTGCAGCCTACCGCAAGTCGGAGGCCCTGGACGTTTTTGCCGGCGCCTACGAGCAGATGCACGCAATGGAGGAGCACCTCCGCTCGGACGCGGCGTTCGCCAGCGACCACGCTGAGCTCGAGAGGTACGTCCAGGAGCAGGGGCGCGAGATCGAGCGCCGGATGTTGCAGGCTCACCTCGATCTTCGGGCGGCGTGTGAACGCGCGGTCGACGTCCGCGGCGCGGACGGGGTTCGACGCACCGAGCGCCGCGAGAGCTCGCGCGTGCTGCTCACGATCGTGGGCGAGGTCGAGGTCAGGCGTTGGGCGTATGGGGCGAAGGGAGTGGAGACGCTGCACCCGGCGGATGCGGCGCTCAACCTGCCCACCGAGCGGTACTCGTTCGGCGTACGGCGCCTGGTCGCCGAGGAGGCGTGCAGGGGCTCGTTCGAAGAAGTCCTCGAGCAGACGAAGAAGATCATCGGCGTCGCCGTGCCGAAGCGACAGATCGAGGAGCTGACGATGCGGGCCGCACAGGACTTCGTGGCGTTCTACGCGATGCGCGCCGTGGAGGTGGAGGCCACGACCGCGCCCCTCATCTTCAGCTTCGATGGCAAGGGCATCGTCATGCTGCACGTGGACCTGCGCGAGGCCACGAGGAAGGCGGCGGAGAAGTCGAAGCACAAGCTCGAGACGCGGCTGACCCGCGGCGAGAAGCCCAACCGTAAGCGGATGGCGGAGGTGGCCACGGTCTACACGATCGACCCGTGGGTGCGCACGCCGATGGACGTCATGCACGGCCTCCGGCCCGTACGAGACGTGGCGGAGGCGAGGCCTTGCCCGGTGAACAAGCGCGTCTGGGCGAGCCTCGAAGCGCCGCCCGAGGAGGTGATCGACGCTGCGTTCGAGGAGGGTCTGCGGCGCGATCCGGAGCAGAAGCGGCGCTGGGCGGTGCTGGTCGACGGCCACCCCGATCAGCTCCGCATGGTGAAGGCGGCGGTGAAGAGGGTGGGCGTCGAGGTGACGATCATCCTCGACCTGATCCACGTGCTCGAATACCTCTGGAAAGTCGCGCACTGTTTCCACGAGGCCGGCACCCAGGAGGCGGAGCAGTGGGTGAGCCAGCGCCTCCTGGCTCTGCTCCAAGGGCGCTCAGCCGGTGAGCTCGTCAAGGACATCCGCCGCTGGGCCGCCGATCGCGAGCTCGACAAGGACAGGATGAAGGTCGCCAACACCTGCATCCGCTACCTGCTGAACAACCGCAAGTTGCTGCACTATGACGCCGCCCTTGCCGCCGGCCTGCCGATCGCGACAGGCGTGATCGAGGGCGCGTGCCGGCACCTGGTGGCGGACCGCTTGGACACCACTGGCCCGGGCTGGTCGCTACGCGGCGCTGAGGCTGTGCTGAGGCTGCGCGCCCTGCGCTCCAGCGGCGACTTCGAGGAATACTGGGCATTCCACCTCGCGCGCGAGCGTGCCCGGAACCACGAGGCCCGCTACGCTAACAAGCAGGTTCCTGGTCCGCTGTGGCCTGTGCAAGCCGGTGCTTCGCGGCGCCATTTGACGGGCCCTACATTCCGATGAGCCATACCCGAGGCCGCGCCCCGTTGTCAGCGGACGAACCATGGAGTGTCCTCCTTGAGCGTCCGCTCGGCCGTCAACTTGATGAACTTTCCCGAGGATTTGGGCCGCGGAGAAGAGCCATACCCATACAAGTTCTCGTTGCGACTCAGCACCGGCGACTATCCGGACAACATGCAGGGTAACTTGAACCCCTACATCGTCGCTATGCCGCCATTTGGCCGAGGAAACGGGCCGTTCGGCGAGGGCGCGCGCGCGTGAGGGGAGTGGTGCGCTGCTGCTGGTCGACGACGGAGCGGGGGTTCTTGTCGCGGCCGCGATCGCGTGCGCCGTCGAGGATCGCGTCGACGATCTTCTCCGCGAGGGGGCGGACAGCGCGGTGGTCACCGCGTCCTCTCGCGAGGGTCATGGCCAGGATGTACGGGAGCGCGCGACCGAGTTGCAGCGCGATCGCGAACGGCGTCCGGACCGCGCGCGGGCGTGGAGCGGCGGATTCGGCGGGTCGCGGCGGCGGAAGGGTCACGGGCGGCAGAGGGGGAAAAAGCGCCGTTCGGCGCCATGTCGGTACCCTCGTTGGTGAGCTGTTCAATCTCGTACGCCAGGTCGCCCGAGAGCGACGCCGCGAGCAGCGAGGCCGAGACGGCCGCCTCGAGCGAGGCCGGCGTTCGCAGCCTCCTGACCTCATCGAGTCGCATCGCCCCCTTCCAGCCGCGAAACAGAAGCTCCACCTCCCAGCGGACGCGATAGAGCTCGGCCACGTCGTGCGGCGTGAAGATCTCCCGTGGTAGCGTCGTGAGGTAGTACCGGTCCTCGCCCTCGAATGGCACGCAGACGACGCGCGCGACCAGCGCCCGCTTGTCGCGGTCGACGATGCGGACGTCGAGATCGAGCACGGACCGTTTGTGGACGAGGCCGAGCGCCAAAGCCTCCTCGATGCGGACGGGGCCCCCCTCGCCGTCGTCGATCGCACGACGCGCGCCGGTCGGCCCGTACGACGCGAGGATCTGCGGGTTGTGGTTGTCTTTCAGGCGCTGGAGCGCGTGGGCCCCCGACAGCGCCGCGTCGACGAAGCGGTCGACGCCTTGGTAGCCGAGATCCCAGATGTAGAGCGCGCCGGGCTCCCACCGCGGCCAGAACTCGTCGCTGTCATGCACCGAGCCCGCCGTCGCCTTCGCCGAGACGCAGGCGCCGGCTGCCACGCTGTAGACGGCGTGAAGCTTCATCTGCGCCGGTACGCCCGTGCCCGCGTACACGCCCGACAGGGCCTGGGCGAGCTTGAACCCACAACCGTCCGGGATGAGCACGTCGGCGAAGTGCGCGAGGCGCCCGCGGAGGTGGTTGCGTGACGCGCGGGCGGTCATGTCGTCGAAGCGGCGCCGAACCAGCGCCCGCATCAGCGGCGCGAGCTTCACCACTTGCTTCTGGAACGACTCTCTCGACGCGCGCGGGCCGCCGATCGCCTCGTACGTGCGCTGCGCATCCAGCCAGCGGCCTTGCGTGTCGGTCGAGCGCTGGAAGGCCGAGAGGATCACCGCGCAGACGACCAAGCCCGCGTGGTGGACCCGCTTTTTCCGCACCAGCCCCATGTCCTCGGCGATCGCCTCGAGCAGCGCCGGATCCAGCATCTTCACGGCGCAGAGCTCCACCGCCGCAGCGATGCGCTCCCGGAGCGGATCCGGATGGAGCTCCGACTTCAGGGGGCGGTAGAGGCGGGGAAGGACGGCGAGTTCCATGCCGGCCTTTTGTCCCATGCGAAAAACTTGGCCAAGTTTTCCGCCTTCAGTTGGTCAAGTTACCCTGCATGGTGTCGAGCGCGTCGTGCATCTCCCTGTAGAGGACGACGATGTGGTACGCGGCGACGACGCGCGGAGCCTCGCGGAGCCTGCCGCACGCGCAGAGCAG
>JAUZFP010000080.1 GCA_030838475.1 Actinomycetota bacterium | reverse complement strand
CGCGCGCTACTGGACAAGACGCCCGCGCCGATCACGCCGGCCTTCATTGAGGACGCCGTCGAGGTTCGTGGCACCCCCGACGTGGTCGACGGTGCCAACGACCTGAAGACGGTCGTCGACCAGCTCCTCGCACACCTGACCGATGACGGTTACGTCGCGATCCAGGCGTACGTCGATCGCGTCGCTCACCAACAGCTCGCCGGCCTGCGTGACCTCGTCGCTGCACGCACCAAGCGCCCGGTGACGTTCGGTTGGGGACCACGGTTCCTGCACTCGACCGGCCAGTTCCACAAGGGTGGGCCGGCGGTCGGTGTGTTCCTGCAGATCACCCAGACGCCCGCGGAAGACCTGACTATCCCGGATCGTCCGTTCACGTTCGGGCAGCTCATCACCTACCAGGCCGCAGGAGATGCGAGCGTGCTCGCCGACCACGGCCGGCCCGTACTCACACTCACCCTGACCGATCCGGCATCCGGTGTCGCGATCATCGCCGGCGCTCTGAGCTAGCGACCCTCCAAACTCGCGAGGAGCACCATGTCCCCGGTGGAAATCACACCAACCTTCAACCCGCTGCGGTTGCCGTCCGATCGGCGACTCAACCGCATTGCGGGGCCAAGCGCACTGATCATCTTCGGCGTCACCGGTGACCTTGCGCGCAAGAAACTCATGCCGGCGGTCTACGACCTTGCCAATCGCGGACTCCTCCCACCGGGATTCGCGCTCGTCGGGTTCGCCCGACGCGACTGGGAAGACCAGGACTTCGCCAAGGTCGTGCACGACGCGGTCGCCCAGTACGCCCGCACCCCGTTCGACGAGGATGTCTGGAAGCAGCTCGCCGAGGGCATCCGCTTCGTGCAGGGCGAGTTCGACGACGATGCGGCGTTCGCGCACCTCAAGACAACGCTCGCGGAACTCGACAAGACTCGCGGCACCATGGGCAACCACGCCTTCTACCTGTCGATTCCGCCGAAATCGTTCCCGCAGGTCACCGAGCAGCTCCGGCGCTCCGGCCTCGCGGACCAGGTGGGCGACGAGTGGCGTCGAGTCGTGATCGAGAAGCCGTTCGGTAGCGACCTCAAGACCGCACGGGAACTCAACGCGGTCGTCGAGTCGGTGTTCCCGCCGGATGCCGTCTTCCGGATCGACCACTATCTCGGCAAGGAGACGGTGCAGAACATCCTCGCGCTGCGCTTTGCGAACGAGATGTATGAGCCCATCTGGAACTCCAACTACGTCGACCACGTGCAGATCACCATGGCCGAGGACATCGGCGTCGGCGGCCGTGCCGGCTACTACGACGGCATCGGCGCTGCGCGAGACGTCATCCAGAATCACCTACTGCAGCTCCTCGCACTCACTGCGATGGAGGAACCGGTGTCGTTTGCGGCATCCGACCTGCGGGCGGAGAAGGAGAAGGTTCTCTCGGCGGTACGACTGCCGAAAGACCTGAGCACGGCGACCGCCCGCGGACAATACTCTGGCGGCTGGCAGGGCGGCGAGAAGGTCGTCGGCTTCCTCGAGGAAGACGGGATGAACCCGAAATCTCTCACCGAGACCTTCGCGGCCATCCGGCTCGACATCGGCACCCGGCGCTGGGCAGGCGTGCCGTTCTACCTGCGGGCGGGCAAGCGCCTCGGCCGTCGCGTGACCGAGATCGCGGTGGTATTCAAGCGCGCGCCGCAGTACCTCTTCGCGGAAAGCCAGACGGGCGTCCTCGGCCAGAACGCGCTCGTGATCCGCGTCCAGCCCGACGAGGGTGTGACGCTACGCTTCGGGTCAAAGGTCCCGGGCGCCGGGATGCAGGTTCGCGACGTCACCATGGACTTCGGATACGGCCACGCGTTCACCGAGGCGAGCCCGGAAGCGTACGAACGACTCATCCTCGATGTGCTGCTGGGCGACCCGCCGCTCTTCCCCCGGCACGAAGAGGTGGAGCTGAGTTGGAAGATCCTCGACCCGATCGAGGAGTTCTGGGAGACGCAGGGCCAGCCGGAACAGTACCGTCCCGGCACCTGGGGTCCGGATTCGGCCGACGAGTTACTCGCCCGCGACGGACGAGTCTGGAGACGACCATGATCATCGACCTTCCCGACACCACAACGAGCCAGATCTCCAAGACGCTCGTCAAGATCCGCGAGGAGGGCGGCGCCGTCGCCCTCGGCCGTGTGCTGACCCTCATCATCTCCACCAAGCTGGGTGAAGAGGAGGAGGCGATCGAGGCCGCTAACGACGCCTCACGAGAGCATCCGATGCGTGTCATCGTCGTCTCCACCAGTGGTGACTCGCACAACCACAGCAATGCCCGGTTGGATGCCCAGATTCGGGTCGGCGGCGACGCCGGCGCGAGCGAGGTCATCGTCGTGCGCGCCTACGGCGACACTGCCAGCGACAAGGAGGGGCTGGTCACCGGCCTGCTGCTGCCCGACGCTCCCGTGGTCGTCTGGTGGCCGGGAGACGGCCCACACAACGCCTCACAGTCGGCGCTCGGCCGGATTGCCCAGCGACGGATCACGGATGCCGCAGCGGCATCCAACCCATTGGCAGCACTGCACCACATCGCGAAAACCTACGCGCCCGGCGACACCGACTTCTCCTGGACGCGACTTACCCTCTGGCGTGCCCAGTTGGCCGCGGTGCTTGACCAGCCGCCCTACGAGACCATCACCGCCGTCGAGGTTCACGGCGCGGCAGACTCGCCCTCTACCGTGCTGCTCGCGGCCTGGCTGCAGGAGCAGCTCCAGGTCGACGTGAAGCTCGAGATGACCAACCCGTCGACCGGGTCCAGCGGCATCCAGGGGGTGCGGCTGCACCGGGCATCCGGAATCATCGAGTTGGAGCGCACGATTCCCAACATCGCCACACTAAAACAGCCCGGCCAGCCGACTCACGACATCTCGCTCCCTCGCCGCAGCCTTCGGGACTGCCTCGCGGAAGAACTCCGACGACTCGACCCCGACTTCCTGTTCGGCGAAGTCATCCGGGATGGCGTCGCGCAACTGGAACGTGCCGAGGCCGGCGGCGCGGGAACAACCGCAAAGGCCGCGAAACCGAAGGGCAAGGCCGCAACAAAATGACTCCTGAGCGACGCGTCATCGTCTACGCCGACAAGCAAACGCTCGCGGAAACGCTCGCGGACCGGTTCCTGACGAAGGTCGCCAAATTCATCGCGGTCCGCGGCGAGGCCACCGTCGTGTTGACCGGGGGCACGATGGGGTACGCGACCCTTGCGGCGATCAATGCCTCACCGAGACGCGACAGCGTCGACTGGTCGCGGGTCAACATCTGGTGGGGTGACGAGCGCTGGCTTCCCGACGCGGACGCCGACCGCAACGAGACCCAGGCGCGCGAGGCCTTGCTCGCGCACGTCGCGCTCGATCCCGACCGCGTTCATCCGTTCCCGGCATCGGATCACGACCTCGAACTGGATGACGCGGCGGACGCCTATGCCGCTGAGCTCAAGGCGGCGGCGCCCGAGGGCGCGGAGTACCCGGTCTTCGACATTACGTTCCTTGGCGTCGGACCGGACGGCCACATCGCCTCGCTGTTCCCGGAGCGCGGCGGCATTCGCGAGGAACTTCGCACCGTCATCCCCGTGCGAAACGCGCCAAAGCCGCCACCGGAGCGCCTCAGCCTGACCCTGCCGGTCATCAACTCTTCTGAGCGCATCTGGCTCGTTCTCGCGGGCGCCGACAAAGCATCCGCGCTGGGACTAACGCTCGCCGACGCGAGCGTATTCGAGGTGCCGGCCGCCGGCGTTCACGGTCGCCGCAGCACGAAGTTCCTGGTCGATCAGGACGCAGCGGCCGAAGTCCCCGACAACCTCAAGACCCCCGACCACTTCTGGACGGCCGACGACGAGTAGTCGCGACGTTTTGCGCCGTTCGGGACGATTCCGTCCGCGCGCGCAGCGCAATTTGTCCCAAACGGGATGAATTGGCGCGAGGAACTAGTTCGTGACCTTGCCACGGCGGGCGCGGAGTTGCTCCAGCGCCTCTTCGAGGAGCTCGGCCGCTTCCTTCTCCGTGCGGCGCTCCTTCACGTAGGCGAGGTGCGTCTTGTACGGCTCGAGCTTCGCCACCGAGGGCGGGTTGTTGCGGTCGCGACCGGCGGGCAGGCCCGTCGACGGCGAATCAATCGTCTCGGGGATCTCGTCCTCGGGAAGGTTCGCCGCAAAGTTGCGGACCGTCTCGTTGCCCAGCTCGTCCCAGT
>JAUZFP010000050.1 GCA_030838475.1 Actinomycetota bacterium | reverse complement strand
CCGATCGCGTCGGCTCCCCCTCACGCGGCCGGCGGGATGCCCGGTCAAGCCGCAACGCCCGCCAAGGCGTCATCCGGAAAACCGAAGGTACGAACGGTCAAGTTGCGCAATGTGATTGGGGTGGCCGTGGCCGGCGCGTTGCTGATCGGCGGCGGCTGGACCTGGTCAGTGGGCCGGGACGGTTCCTCCGCGCCGACCCACGACGGCGTTGTGGCCGGCAAGATTCCGGCCTCAGGGAATACAGGCATCGCAGACCAGACGAGGGGCGGCGTTTCCGAGAACACGATCGCCACAGCACCCGAGGCGCCTCCACCACCACAGGCCCCTCAGGACAGCAGCACATTCAAACGCGACATCATCACCACGGGATCGCTGCAGATGGTCGTCACCGAGCCCACTCAGGTGGCCGACCGGCTCGTCTCGGCGGTCACCGACGCCGGCGGGCGAGTGGACTCGCGATCGGAGCGATCCGGATCGTCCTCGCCGACGGTGGATCTCGTGTTGCGCATTCCTTCAGACAAACTCGACGGGGTTCTGGCCGACGCGAAGAAACTCGGGACGGTCGATTCGATGTCGATCGGCCACAGCGATGTCACTTCGCAGCGCGTCGACCTCGATGCCCGCATCGAGGCGTTGCAAACCTCGGTCAATCGACTGCTGCAACTGATGGGCCGGGCGGGCAACGTTGCCGACCTGCTCGCGGCGGAGTCGTCGCTGACCCAACGACAGGCCGAGTTGGACTCGCTCAGGGCGCAGCGCGCCACACTTGGCGACAAGGTTTCGTACGCGACTATCAACGTGAACATCTCGACCAAACCGGCTGTTACCCAAAGCGGTTTCCTCGGCGCGCTCGAACGTGGGTGGCGCTCGTTGCTCTCCGCTGTCCACGGCGTCGTGATGGCGGTCGGATTCCTCATCCCGTGGCTACCGGTGCTGGCCGTGCTGGTGGTTGTCGTGTTGGTGGTGCGCCGCAGGCGCTTTCGGCGAGCATCGAGCGGCGAGGTCGACTCGGAATCGACCGCCAATCCCTCAGGCGAAGCTACCCGACTCGGCTCAAACTAGTGCGCACGACAGCGGGGATCTCGATGAAGGCCCTGGGTATCGGGCCGGCGGCGGCGCAGGCCCGGTTGTCGGCCTTGATTAACAAGATCCGATAGCAGCAGATAGCGTCAACAAAATCCTCTATGCCCCAGGCTGTTTCAGCTCGATACTATGCCTAACCGACCTAGTTGTTTGTTGGTGGTGGCTGCGGCTGAAAGGGTTCGTACCACCACCAGTCGGCGCGCTCGCCGGTGGGCCCGGGGCACGGTGGGACGGCGGGCGGGGGAAGGTTGGGCGCACGCGCAAGCGATCCTGCGCTGAGTGGTCGGCCGGAGCTGTCGGTGACGGTGGGATCGACTGCGGGTCCGGTGATGGTGATGAGGCCCCGGTGGTGCAGCCGGTGGTGATAAGGGCATACCAGCACCAGGTTGGCCAACAAGGTGGGGCCGCCGTCTTCCCAGTGCCGGATGTGGTGTGCGTGCAGACCGCGGGTACCACCACAGCCGGGAACCGCGCACGTGGGCTGGCGGTGCTCGAGCGCGCGGCGAAGCCGCCGGTTGATCTGGCGGGTTGCTCTGCCGGCGCCGATGACCTCTCCGTCACGTTCGAACCAGACTTCACAAGTGGCATCGCAGGTCAGGTATCGGCGTTCGGCCTCCGTGAGCAGCGGACCCAGATGCAGCGCGGCGGCGCGCTGCTCAACGTCGACGTGCACCACCACCGTGGTGTGATGCCCGTGTGGCCGGCGGGCCGCCTCGGCATCCCATCCGGCCTCGACCAGGCGCATAAACGCCTCGGCAGTGCCCGGCAATGGCGGCGCGGTATCTGATGCGCAGTCGCCATTGCCGCGATCGTGCTTCCACTCGGCGATCAGCGCATCACGATGAGACGCAAGCGCCGCGTCGAACTTCGCCGCGTCCAGGTGCGGAAGCTTGATCCGCCAACAGGTGAACTCCTCGCTGGAGGTCTTGGCGATCGAGCGCTGCGGTTCAGGCCGAGAATCGGGTTCGGGTCGCGGTTCCAGCTTGACTGCGGTGCGCAGCTGGTTGACCGTGGCGCAGCGCGCCAACTCCGCGTAATGCTCATCAGATCCCTCACCCGCCCGCGCCGCGATGACGCCGACCTGATCCAGCGACAGGCGACCCTCCCGCATGCCCTGCGCGCAGCGCGGAAACGCCTCAAGCCGGCGCGCGACGGTGGTGATCGCGTGGGCGTTTGCCGATGACGAACCGATCTTCCAAGCCACCAACGCCGCGACCGACCGCGCGCCCGTAGCGCCGCAGAGCTCGTCGCGATCCAGCTCGGCGACGATCTCCACGATGCGCCCATCAATCGCGTTGCGCTGACCAGCCAACTCCGCCAACTCGTCCAACAGCACCTCAAGGCGCTGGCCAGGGCGCGTTGCGGCAGAGCCGAACGATGCGGTCGAGGACATAACCTCATCATCGCAGCCGGGTACGACAAAACTCGGCTGCCCAATCCGCGCCGGGGTGTGACCGTCATCATTCGCCAAGCGGGACAGCCCGATTGGCCACCAACCGCTCCCCGCCGCAGCCATCAGCACGGCCACCTACGCTCCGTCATGCGCCCAACCAAGGTGCTCGACCGCACGCGATCCACGTCGCGAAAACCACACGATCTACACACCAGTCGCGCCGAATGCGGTCTCCCCGATGCGCACATCGGCCACCAGAGCAGCCCCGCCCCCGGGCTTTAGTGCACAGGGCCAGCAGCCCAAACCGAAAAACCACAGGTCAATCCGCTGCGAATACCGTGAGCCAAGTCTCGTATTTGTTGTGCACCGCAGGCCTTCTCGGCGAGCATCGCGCGGCGAAGCTAGTCAACCCTCAGGCGAAGCTAGCGCGACCGATTGAGTTCGTCGAACCGGGCCAAGGCTTGCTCGCGTTGGTCCGCGTCGAACGTCTCGACCCGTGTCACGCGGTCGCCGTCGAAGAACATGAGTGCGACAAGTGGAATCTCGATCGTGACGCCATCGGTCGATGTGCCCCTCATGACCACGTGAGTAACAACGCCCATCGCCGACTGCGTGAGAACATCGGCTTGTTCGACCCAAAAGTCGGGTACGAGCGAGGCCATCGTCCGGAACGATTGCATGTGGTCGGCGATCGTTTCAACGCCGGGCTTGGACAGCTGCCGGTGGTTGACGTACGCGGCGCCGGCGCCGAGTGCAGCGAGCGCTTCCCAGTCGTGACGGTTGGTCGCCTCGGTCAACCGGTGTGCCGACTTGATGATCTCGGGATGTTCGACCTCTCCCGATGCGATCCAGCGATCGGTCAGCTCAGCGAATGCCCCATTGACGTCGTCGGGATCGAAGCTCACGCTGTCGCGGATTAGGCCGCCGTGGCTGACTTCCGCGATCTGCAAGGCCGCGACGGTGATCGGCTGGTCCGCATAATCGGTGTCGCGGAAACAGTCTCGGCTCAGCGAGAGGTGAGATCCCCTGATGGCGATGGGCTCCGCCGTCATCTGCACGCTGTTAGGTACAACCTCGAACATCGCTTGCACGGCCTTCCGTGCGTGCTGGGCCCCCTCGAGAGCATCACGCAGCCCCTTTCGCCGATCCTCATATCGCACGTCCGCAGTGGTGAGGGCAAGGTAACCGTCAACGTCGCGGCGGTTGAACGCTTCGGCCAAACGTATCCAGATCCGGGTTGCCGCGTTCTCAAGCAGCCGCACGTGCCGGTCGAGCTCGTCGAATCGTGCGAGCGCGGCGTCCAGGTCTGCCTCGTCGAACATTTCGAGGCGGCTGATTAGTCCGCCCTCAACCGCGTAGAGGTCGATCATTCGCCACTCGGCGTCGAAGTCCTCGTTCGAAATGCCACGCGCGGTGTGGGTGACGACCGCTCCGAGGTCGCTCAGCCGGTGCACGGCTTCCGCGTAGATGTTGATGTCCGAAAACTGGTCCCACCCCGCATCTATGAATGCGGGCAGGTCACTCGCGTCAATCGCTATGACCCCCCGATGGTCGACGAAGGCCCAGTCCGGCGTCGTTGCGGGAAGTTTGTGCTGATTAAACCCGGCGTACAACCCTGCGATGACCGACCAGGTGTCCGATTGGGCGTTCGCGTCACCGGTGAGGTATCGAGCGTCAAGCTCGGCGAAGGCAGTGTCGATGTCGTCGGGTTCGAACGCGGCGAGCGCCGTGATGCGCTCGTCGGCGTCGATGTCGACTATCTGTAGTAATTCAACGTAGAACGCATCGGGTTCCTCGCGGCCGCGCGAGTATCGGGCACGAGTGAGGACAAGGCGCTGCCCACGGGTCGCAATGGCGTCTGACGTCGCGTTCGTGATCCCGAGGTCAGCGGCCGCCCGCAAATCTTCGAACAGAGCATCCCGACCGTGTCGAATTTCGCTGCCTACCACGGGACGACGGTCGTCCTGGTAATAGGCGTCGGCGAGGATCTCGGTTATCGCGTTCCAGTCGCGGGCCACGAAGTACGCGTGAAGGCGCTCGTATACCCGCGTTGCCGCGTTTTCCAATCGCGTTGCCTGCGGGTGCAACTCGTCGAATCGGGCGAGCGCGGCGTCGAGGTCTGCCTCGTCGAACAGCTCGCAGCGATTGATTCGGTCGCCTTCGACAGTCAGAAGTTGAATCATCCGCCACTCTGCATCAAAGCCCTGCTGCGAGGTCCCAAACGACGTATGGGTGATGACCGCTCCAAAATTGTTCAGCTGATGGACGGCGTTGATGTGCATGGCGAAGTCCGGCGTAAGTTCCCGCCACGCGCGGATGACGGCGGTCAGGTCGCTGGTCGCAAACGGTGTGCCTCGCCGGTGGTCGACGTTGACCCAGTCCGCTGCCGGAAGTTGGTGCCGCTTGTATGCGGCGTACACCTCTGCAATCACCGACCACGTGTGCGCGTGGGCGGATGCCTCACCGGCGAGGTACCGGGCGTCGAGCTCCTCGAAGGCAGCGTCGATGTCGTCGGAATCGAAATGGACGGTGGCGGTGAGCCGGCCGTCGGCGTCGGTCTCGACGATGCTGGGCATATCAGCGCTGACCTCACCGGGTGGCGAGCCACGCATCGAGGAACGAATGCGTATGAGCGCAAGGCGCTGACCGCGGGTCGCGATGACGGTCGACGTAAGGCTCTCGAATCCGACCTCGGCCACTGCGCGCATGTTCGTGAGATTGACAGCACGACCGCGTAAGACACCGGCGTTTACAACCTTACGGCGATCATGCGTGCAAAGGTCGTCGGCCCATGTCTCGGCCATCGCGTCCCAGTCGCGGGCCTCAAAGTAAGTCCAAAAGCGTGTTATCACTTGGGTTGCCGCGTTTTCCAATCGTGGCGCCTGCGGGTGCAACTCGTCGAAGCGGGCGAGCGCGGCGTCCAGGTCTTCGTCGTCGAAGACTTCGACGCGGCTCAGCAGGCCGTCTTTGACCGTGAAAATGTCGATCATCCGGTACTCGACATCAAGGCCGTCTTTCGAGGTCCCTTTCAGGGTTTGGGTGACGACGGCTCCGAGTTCGCTCAGCCGATGCACGCTCTCGGCAATGAAGGTGCTGACATCCATGAGGTCCCAGGTGGCACGGATGTTCGCCTTCAGATCACTCGCGTCGTTGGTCAGGAGCGGGCGATGATCGACGTAAACCGAACCGGTTGTCGTCGAGGGAAATTCGTGACGGTTGAACGCGGCGTAGGTCCGGGCGATGACGGACCAGGTCGGGGCATATGCAGCCGCTTCGCCGGCGAGGTACCGAGCCTCAAGTTCGGCGAAGGCGGCGTCGATGCCGTCGGGGTCGAACACGATTTGCGCCCCGATCCGCTCGTCGCGGTCGATTTCGACGACCATGAGTTTCTCGCTGTCGAATTCCCCATGGCGCAGGTCGCGGTTCGGCGAACAGATACGACTGAGGACGAGGCGCTCTCCGCGGGTCGCAATGACGGCCGTTATGTTCGTCTCGGTCTCGTCCAGGGCTCGTAAGTTCGCTATCACGACGTCGCGACCGTCCCAGAATCCGGCATTTACCAAGCGACAGCGATCGTCGACAAAACTGTCGTCGGCCAGGCTCTCGGCTAGCGCCGCCCAGTTGCGGGCCCCGTTATCCGCCAAGAAGTGGCCAAATGCCCGGCTTGCCGCGTTTTCGAGCCGTGGTGCCTGTGGTTGCAATTCGTCAAACCGCGCGAGCGCGGAGTCGAGGTCTGCCTCGTCGAAGACCTCGATTCGGTTGATTAGGTCCCCCTCGACCATCAGAAGCGCGATCTCCCGCCACTCGGCCTCAAAGCCTCCTTGCGAGATCCCACGTGTCGTCTGAGTGACGACCGCTCCGAGGTCACTCAAACGATGCACAGCCACGAGGCGGTTTCTGATGTCCGGCGCGACGTCCCACGTGGCACGGATGTACGGGGTCATGTCGCCCGGGGCGAAGGCTATCCCGCGCCGGTGATCAACATTCACCCAGTCCGACGTCGTCGGAGGCATCTCGTGCCGGTTGAACGCTGCGTTGGCATTCGCGATGACCGACCAGGTGTGCGCGTGGGCGGCCGCTTCGCCGGCGAGGTAGCGAGCATCAAACTCCGCCATCGCGGCGTCCATGTCGTCGAGGTCGAACGCTATTTGTGCCGCGATCCGATCGTCCATGCCGATCTCGGCGATGATGAGCATCTCGGAGTCGAACTCTCCGTACCGCGGGTCGCGGTTCGGGGAATGCATATGGGTGAGGACGAGGCGCTCCCCACGGGTCGCGATGACGGTCAACGTTATGTTCTCCGCGGCCGCAGCGTCGGCCAGGGCTCGCTGATTTGCGATTATGACATCGCGGCCTTCCCAGAATCCGACATTCACCACGCGGTGGCGATCTTCGATGAAGGTGTCGTCGGCCAATATCTCGGCCATCGCCGCCCAGTTACGGGCCCCGAAGTACGCAAAGAAGCGTTCCTCTGCTCGACTTGCCGTGTTTTCCAGTCGCCGCGCCTGCGGTTGCAATTCCTCAAACCTCGCTAGCGCGGCGTCGAGGTCTGTCTCGTCGAATAGCTCGCAGCGGTTGATCTTGTCGCCTTCATAGGTCGTAAGGTCGATGGTGCGCCACTCGGCATCAAAACCTTCTTGTGAGGTCCCTTCCACCACGTGGGTGACGACTGCGCCGACCTCGCTCAACCGATGCACAGCCTCGATGCGGATGCTGGATTGCGGCGATAGGTCCCATGTGGCAAGAAGGTATGCGCCCAGATCGCCGGCTGCGATTGGTGCGAGTCGCCGGTGATCGATATTCACCCAATCCACTGTGGTCTCTGGGAGTTGGCGTCTGTTGAGCGCCGCATATGCGCGTGTGACGAGCGACCATGTGTGCGCGTGGGCGGCCGCTTCGCCGGCGAGGTAGCGAGCATCGAGCTCCGCCAACGCACCGTCGATGTCGTCGGGATCGAACGTAATAAGCGCGACAATCCGTTCTTCGGCGTTGATCTCGATGATCCCGAGCAACTCTGTGAGAAACGACTCGCGCCCTTGATGGCGGTGCGAGAAGCGGCCATGCATGAGGACAAGGCGCCCACCGCGAGTCGCCGTGACGGTCGACGTGAAGTTCGCGATCCACAGGTCGGCGGTCGCCCGCATGTCCGCGAGCCACGCGTCGCGACCATCTCGGACTCCCGCACCCACCACCCGACGGCGATCGTCTCTGGAAAAATCGTCGGCAAGTATCTCCGCCATTCCGTCCCAGTCGCATGCTGCGAAGTGCGCCATGAAGCGCCCGCCCACTTGGCTTGCTGTGTTTTCCAGTCGTGGCGCCTGCGGTTGCAGTTCGTCGAATCGGGCTAGCGCGGCGTCGAGGTCTTCCTCGTCGTAGGCTTCGCAGCGGCTCAACAGGTCGCCTTCGACCGTGCAAACGCTGATCGTCCGCCACTCGGCGTCGAAGCCCTCTTGCGAGGTCGCCTTGAGGGTTTGGGTGATGACGGCTCCGAGTTCGCTCAGCCTGTGCACCGCCTCGATGTAGACGCTGAGGTCCTGCGCGACGTCCCAAATGGAACGACCAGCTGTGACCAGATCAATCGCCCCGAGGGTTTGGAGTGGTCGATGATCGATGAAAACCGAATCCGGCGTCGTCGAGGGGAATTCGCGCCGATTGAACCCGGCGCAGAGCCCCGTGATGACCGACCATGTGTGCGCGTGGGCGGCCGCTTCGCCGGCGAGGTAGCGAGCATCGAGCTCCGCCAACGCAGCGTCGATGTCGTCGTGGTCGAACACGACCTGCGCGGCGGCCCGGTCGTTCGTGTCGATCTCGAGGATGGTGAGCGTCTCGGTGTAGAAAGCTTCAGGTCGCTGGTCTCGGCCCGACATGCGGGCACGACTGAGGGCGAGGCGCTCTCCGCGGGTAGCAATCGTTGTCAACGCAATGTTTGCGACTCCGACGGCGGCGATGGCACGCATGTTCGCGATGTCGGCGTCTCGGCCGTGTTGGTTTCCGGCGTTCACGACCCGACGGCGATCGTCGGTGGAGCAGTCGTCGGCCAGGAGTTCCGCCCTTACGGTCCAGTCGCGGGCCGCGAAGTTCGCCTGAAGTCGTTCGGCCACTTGGGTTGCTGCGTTTTCCAGTCGTGGTGCCTGCGGTTGCAGTTCCTCAAAACGCGCTAGGGCGGCGTCGAGGTCGGCCTCGTCGAATATTTCGTAGCGGCTGATCAGGTCACCTTCGACTGTGGCGATGTAAATCATCCGCCACTCGGCGTCGAAGCCGTCTTGCGAAGTGCCACGCGCGGCATGCGTGACCACCGCTCCGGCGTCGTTCAGCCGGTGCACGGCCTCGGCGTGTGCGCTGACGTCCGGCGTAAGGAGCCAGGTAGCACGGAAGGATTCGCGTAGATCGCTGGCGTCAATCGTTCGGCCGAGCGGTCGATGGTCGATGTTGACGCAGTCGGGAGTCGTTGCGGGAAGTTCCTGCCGGTTGAACCCGGCATAGGTTCCCGCGATGACGGACCACGCACGCGCGTGGGCGGCCGCTTCGCCGGCGAGGTAGCGAGCGTCAAGCTCTTCGTAGGCGGCGTCGATGTCGTCAAGGTCGAACACCACGATCGCGACGATCCGCTCGTCGGCGTCGATCTCGGCGACGCCGAGCCACTCGGCGCCGACCTCGCCGGGTGGAGCGCCGCGGTTGAAGGCACGGGCATGGGCGAGGGCAAGGCGCTCCCCGCGGGTCGCAACGACGCTCGCAGACGTGGTCTCTGCACCGACCTCGACGGCGGCTCGCATGTCCGCGGTGTACACATCTCGGCCACGTCGAACCCCTGCGTTAACGACACGACGGCGATCGTCCGCGACAATGTCGTCGGCCAGTAGCTCCGCCAAGGCGGTCCAGTCGTGGGTCGAGAAGCACGCCTGGTATCGCTCGACTATTCGGCCTGCCGCGGTTTCTAGCCGTAGCGGCGGCGGTTGCAGTTCCTCGAAGCGGGTGATCGCTGCGTCGAGGTCCGCCTCGTCGAAAAGCTCGCAGCGGTTAATCAGGCCGTTCTCGACCGTCAGGACTTCGACCATCCGCCACTCGGCCTCGAAGCCGTCCGGCGAGCGCCCATGCGCCCCGTGGGTGACAACCGCTCCACGCTCACTGAGCCGGTGCACGGCTTCGACATGGATGGTGAGGTCTGGCGTCAGGTCCCAGGCGGTACGGAGGTATGAGGTCAGATCATCCGTCTGGATGGTTACCCTCGCGAGTCGTCGGTGGTCGACGTTGATCCAGTCCGGTGCCGTCGGCAGTATTTCGTGCCGGTTGATTGCGGCGTAGGTCCGCGCGATGACCGACCACGCGTGCGGGTGGGCGGCCGCCTCGCCGGTGAGGTAGCGGGCGTCGAGTTCCTCATAGGCCGCGTCAATGTCGTCGGGGTCGAATGTGACCATCGCGACGATCCGCTCGTCGGCGTCGATCTCGGCGATGCCGACCGCCTCGGCGCCGACCTCGCCGGTCATGCCGCGGTTGAAGATACGGACGTGGGCGAGGGCAAGGCGCGCCCCGCGGATCGCGAGGACGCTCGAAGAAAACGCCGGTGCGCTGACCTCGACGGTGACTCGCATGTCCGCGATGTGCACCTCTCGGCCGCGTCGAACCCCTGCGTTGACGACACGACGGCGATCGTCCGCGACAATGTCGTCGGCCAGTAGCTCCGCGAAGGCGGCCCAATCGCGAGCTGTGAAGCACGCCTGGTACTGCTCGATGATTTGGCTCGCTCTGTTTTCCAGCCGTGGCGCCTGCGGTTGCAGTTCCTCAAAACGCGCTAGGGCGGCGTCGAGGTCTGCCTCGTCGAAGATTTCGCAGCGGTTGAGCCGCGCACGTTCGACAGTCAGGATTTCGATCATTCGCCACTCGGCGTCGAAGCCTTCTAGCGAGGTCCCATGCGCCGTATAGGTGACGACTGCTCCGAAACTGCTGAGCCGATGCACCGCCTCGATGTGGGTGCTGAGGTCTGGCGTGAGGTCCCAAACGGCGCGCATGGCTGCCTGCAGATCACTCGCGTCGATCGGGGCGAGCTGCCGGTGGTCGATGGTGACCCAGTTCGTCGCTGGGAGTTCGTGCCGGTTGAACGCGGCGCATTCCCGTGCGATGACCGACCACGTGTGCGCGTGGGCGGCCGCTTCGCCGGCGAGGTAGCGTGCGTCGAGCTCGGTGAAGGCGGCGTCGACGTCGTCGAGGTCGAACACGACGGCCGCCGCGCTCCGATTGTCGGCGTTGATCTCGAGTACGGCGAGTATCTCTACGAGGAACGCCTCTGGCCGTTGATCGTCGAACCAGTAACGCACATGAGTGAGGACGAGGCGTTCCCCACGGGTGGCAATGGTGTCTGACGTTGCGTTCGTGACCCCGAGGTCGAGGCCCGTCCGCAGGTTTTCGATCTCAACATCTCGACCGTGTATGCCGCCGCCCACCATCCGACGACGATCGTCGGTGTAATAGTCGTCGGCGAGCATCTCGGTTATCGCGTCCCAGTCGCCGTCCATACAGCGTGCCAGGTAGCGATCGGAGTGTTGGCTTGCAACGTTTTCCAGCCGCGGCGTCTGCGATTGCAACTCGTCGAAGCGGCCGAGCGCGGCGTCGAGGTCCGCCTCGTCGAAAAGCTCGCAGCGGCTAATGCGGTCGCCTTCGACCGACAGAACCGCGATCTCACGCCATTCGGCGTCGACGCCGTCTTGGGAGGTCCCCTGCGCCGCGTAGGTGAAGACTGCTCCTGGGTCGGTTAGCCGATGGACGGTCTCGATGCGAATGGCGAACTGGGGCATGAGGTCCCACATGGCACTGAGGGATGCGATCAGGTGGCCCGGCGCGGTCGGTGTGACTCGTCGGTGGTCGATGTTGACCCAGTCCGGAGTCGTCGGTGGAAGTTCGCGTCGGCTCAGTGCGGCGTAGGTCCGCGCGATGACCGACCACGTGCGCGAGTGGGCGGACGCTTCGCCGGCGAGGTAGCGAGCGTCGAGTTCCTCGTAGGCGGCGTCGATGGCGTCAAGGTCGAACACCACGATCGCGACCATCCGCTCGTCGGCGTCGATCTCGGCGACGCCGAGCCACTCGGCGCCGACCTCGCCGGGCGGAGCGCCGCGGTTGAAGGCACGGGCATGGGCGAGGGCAAGGCGCTCCCCGCGAGTCGCAACGACGCTCGCAGACGTGGTCTCTGCACCGACCTCGACGGCGGCTCGCATGTCCGCGACGTACACATCTCGGCCACGTCGAACCCCTGCGTTAACGACACGACGGCGATCGTCCGCGACAATGTCGTCGGCCAGTAGCTCCGCCAAGGCGGTCCAGTCGTGGGTCGAAAAGCACGCCTGGTATCGCTCGACTATTCGGCCTGCCGCGTTTTCTAGTCGCCGCGCCTGCGGTTGCAGTTCCTCAAAGCGGGCGAGGGCGGCGTCGACGTCTGCCCCGTCGAAGATTTCGCAGCGGTTGATCTGGTCGCCTTCGACCGTCAGAAGGAAGATCATTCGCCACTCGGCGCCGAAGCCTTCTGGCGAGGTCCCATACGCCGTATAGGTGGCGACCGCTCCGAAACCGCTGAGTCGATGCAGCGCCTCGATGTGGATGCTGAAGTCTGGCGTGACTTCCCAAAGGGCGCGCATGGCTGCTTGCGGATCAGCCGCGTCGATTATTTGGAGTGGCCTGTGGTCGACGGTGATGTAGTCCACCGCGGTGAGTTCGTGCCGGTTGAACGCGGCGCATTCCCGCGCGATGACCGACCACGTCTGCGAGTGGGCGGCCGCTTCCCCGGCAAGGTATCGAGCATCAAGCTCCTCGAAGGCGGCGTCGACGTCGTCGGGGTCGAATGAGACGGCCGCGACGATCCGCTGGTCGGCGTCGATCTCGCCGATGCCGAGCGCCTCGGCGCCGACCTCGCCGGTCATGCCGCGGTTGAAGATACGGACATGAGCGAGGGCAAGGCGCTCCCCGCGGGTCGCGATGATGCTCGAAGAAAAGGTCGGTGCGCTGACGTCGACGGTGGCTCGCATGTCTGCGATGTGCACCTCTCGGCCGCGTCGAAGCCCTGCGTTCACGACACGACGGCGATCGTCCGCAACAATGTCGTCGGCCAGTAGCTCCGCGAACGCGGCCCAGTCCCGGGCCGCGAAGTGCGCCAGGTACCGTTCGATGATTCGGCTTGCCATGTTTTCCAGCCGTGGCGCCTGCGGTTGCAGTTCCTCAAATCGGGCGAGGGCGGCGTCGAGATCTGCCTCGTCGAATAGCTCGCAGCGGTTGACGAGGTCGCCGTCGATCGTGAAGAGATCGATCATCCGCCACTCGGCGTGGAAGCCCTCGTGCGAGGTCCCATACACCGCTGCGGTGATAACCGCTCCGACGTCGCTCAGCCGGTGCACGGATTCCACGTAGCTCTTGAAGTCCGGTGCGAGATCCCAGAAGGCACGGAGGGATGCGGGCCAATCAGCCGCCTCAATCGTTACGAGCGGCCGATGGTCGATGTAGATCCAGTCCGGCGCCGTTGCGGGAAGTTCATGCCGGTTGAATGCGGCGTAGAGCCGCGAGTTGACCGACCACGTGTGCGCGTAGGCCGCCGCCTCGCCGGCAAGGTATCGAGCATCGAGCTCCTCGAAGGCGGCGTCGACGTCGTCGAGGTCGAACGTAACGAGTGCCGCTATCCGTTCGTCGGCGTCGATCTCGACGATGCCGAGCGTCTCGGTATGGAAAGCCTCAGGTCGCTGATCGCGGCCCGAGAAGCGGACACGGCGAAGGGCTAGGCGCTCGCCACGGGTAGCGATGACGGTAGACGTGATGTTCGTTGTCCCAAGGCCAACGGCCGTCTGCATATTTGCGATCTGCATGTCTCGACCGCGTCGGATCCCGGCGTTCACGACCCGTCGGCGATCATCGCTGCAATGGTCGTCGGCCAGGATCTCGGCCATCGCGTCCCACTCGCGCGCCGCGAAATACGCCTGGAGGCGCTCGTATACCCGCGTCGCCGCGTTTTCCAGCTGCGGTACCGGTCGGTTTAGCTGATCGAATCTCGCCAGTGCGGTATCCAGGTTCGCCTCGTCGAAGACTTCGCAGCGGCTGATCAGGTCACCTTCGACCGTGAAAATGTCGATCGTTCGCCACTCGGCGTCAAAGCCCTCTTGCGAGGTCCCTTTCAGGACCTGGGTGACGACGGCTCCGAATTCGCTCAGCCGATGCACAGCCTCGATGTAGCCGCTGACGTCCGGAGCGAGGTCCCACGTGGCACGAAGAGATGCGGCGAGATCAACCTCCTCGATCCGTACGACTGGTCGATGATCGATGTAAACCGAATCCGGTGTTGTCGAGGGGAATTCGTGCCGGGTGAGTGCGGCCTGGGCCCCCGCGATGACCGACCATGTGTGCGCGTGGGTGGCCGCTTCACCGGCGAGGTAGCGGGCGTCGAGTTCGGCGAAGGCCGCATCGATGTCGTCGAGATCCAGCACGACGCCCGCTGCGATCCGATTGCCGGCATCGATCTCAATGATGTTAAACATCTCGCTATGGAACGCCCGGGGGTCTCGCCCTGAGTACCCGACACGGCAGAGGACAAGGCGCTCCCCGCGGGTCGCAATGACAGTCGACGTCGTATACGTCCCGACCTCGGCGGGGGCTCGCATGTCCGCGATCGCGACATCTCGACCTTGTCGAATCCCGGCGTTCACGACCTGACGGCGATCGTCCGTGGAAACGTTCTCGGCCAGTACGTCCGCCATGGCGTCCCAGTCGCGGACCGCGAAGTAGCTCCAAAAGCGTTGATCCACTTGGCTAGCAGTGTTTTCAAGTCGCTGCGCCTGCGGATGTAATTCCTCAAAGCGGGTGAGCGCGGCATCGATGTCAGCCTCGTCGAAAATCTCGCTGCGGCTGAACAGGTCGCCTTCGATCATCGTGAGGTGGATCTCGCGCCACTCCGCCTCGAAGCCCTCTCGCGAGGTCCCGCGCAGCGCTTGAGTGACGACTGCTCCGCGGTTGCTCAACCCATGCACGGCTTCGATGCGGAAGGAGAGGTCCGGAATTTGATCGAAAGCGGTACGGGCGAATTCGATGATGTCGCCCTGCGCGAATGGTGCCAACCGACGGTTGTCGACGTCCACAAAGTCCGGCGTCGTCTGGGGTAGCTCGTGTCGGTTGAGTCCGGCGTAAAGGCCCGCGATGAGCGACCACGTGTGTGGGTGGGCGGCCGCTTCGCCGGCGAGGTAGCGGGCATCGAGTTCTTCAAAGGCGGCGTCAACGTCATCGAGATCGAAGACGATGATAGCCCCAATCATGTTGTCGGCGTTGGTTTCGACGATGCTGAGCACTTCCGCGAGGAACTTCGCAGGCGCTTGATCATGACCCGAGAAGCAGACACGACCGAGGGAGAGGTTCTCGCCTCGCGTCGCTAGGACGGTCCCTGTTGTGTTCTTCGTCCCGACCTCGGCGGTGGCCTTCATGCCTGCGATCTCGGCATCCCGGCCGTGTCGGATTCCCGCGCCCACGATGCGACGGCGATCGTCGGTGCAAATGTCGTCTGCGAGCAATTCCGCCATGGCGTCCCAGTCGCGGGCGGCGAAGTATGCACGGATTCGCTCGCCTATCCGGGTTGTTGCGTTTTCCAGCCGGTGCGCCGGCGGGCCCAGTTCCTCGAAGCGGGCGAGCGCGGCGTCGAGGTCTGTCTCGTCGAAGATTTCGCAGCGGCTGATCAAGTTGTCCTCAACAACGATCAGGCTGATCATCCGCCACGCGGCATCGAAGCCCTCTTGTGAGGTTCCGGTCCCGACGTGGGTGACGACCGCGCCGAGTTCGGTAAGGCGATGCACACCCTCCAGATACGTGCTGAGGTCGGTGAGGTCGTCAAAGGTATTACGGAGGTATGCGGTCAGGTCGCCCGACTCGATCAGTGCGAGCTTCCGGTGGTCGATGTTGATTAAGTTCGGTGATGTCGAGGCGAGTTCGTGACGATTGGCCGCGGCATACGCGTGCACGATGACCGACCATGTTTGCATGTAGCCGGAAGCTTCGCCGGCGAGGTAGCGGGCATCGAGTTCGGCTAACGCGGCGTCGATGTCGTCGACGCCAAACAGGAAGCGCGCCACGATCCGTTCATTGGTATCGATCTCGACGATGTCGAGCAACTCGCTATGGAAGGCCTCGGGCCTCTGGTCTCGGTCCGGAACGCGCAGAAGGCTGAGGGCGAGGCGCTCCCCCCGGGTCGCAACGACGGATGCCGTCCCGGGCGTGATGTCGCGTTCGGCGGCGGCCCGAAAGTCAGCAATTTGGACATCGCGACCCTGCCGGACCCCTATGCCGACAACTCGGCGGCGATCGTCCAGGAAGGTGTCGTCGGCCAGTATCTCCGCCAAGGTGACCCAGTCGCGGGCCCGGAAGCACGCGGCGAAGCGGTCGTCCGCTCGGCTTGCGGCGTTTTCCAGACGTGGTGCCTGCGGGTGCAATTCGTCAAACCGCGCGAGCGCGGCGTCGATGTCTGCCTCGTCGAAGATCTCCAACCGGCCGATCCGATTGCCCTCGAACATCAGAACGGCGATCAGCCGCCATTCGGCGCCGAAGCCCTCTTGCGAGGTGCCATGCGACGCGGAGGCGAAGACCGCTCCGAAGTTGCTGAGTCGATGCACTGTCTCGATGTAGTTGCTGAGGTCCGGAGTGAGGTCCCACACCCCACGGATCCATGTCGCCAGTTCAACCGTCTCGATCGGTACGACCGGTCGACGATCTATGCAGAACGAATCCTGTGTCTGCGCCGGCTGCTCGTGCCGATTGAGCGCGGTGTAAACCCCCGTGACGGCCGACCATGTTTGCGCGTGCTCGGCCGCTTCGCCGGCGAGGTACCGGGCATCGAGCTCTGTGAAGGCAGCGTCGATGTCGTCGAGGTCGAACGAGACGCCCGCGGCGATTCGGCTGTCGGTGTCAATTTCGATGATGTTCAGCAGCTCGAGGCCGAACGCCTCGGGACGCTGGTCGCCCGATACGCGGGTACGAGTGAGCGCGAGGCGCTCCCCGCGGGTCGCGATGACGAACGATTCGATGTTCTTGACCCCGACGTCGACAATGGCCCGCGAATTCGCGGCCTGAGCATCGCGACCGCGTGTGATGCCACCGCTTACCACCCGACGACGATCGTCATTGCAGATGTCGTCGGCCAGCATCTCCGCCATAGCGTCCCAGTCGTGAGCCACGAGGTAAGCGTTGTAGCGGTCGTACATTCGGCTTGCCGCGTTTTCCAGCTGCGGTGCCGGCCGACTGAGCTGATCGAACCGCACGAGCGCGGCATCGATGTCTGCTTCGTCGAACCGCTCGCAGCGGTTGATCAGGTCGCCGCCGACCATCAAAATGTCGACCCCGCGCCACTCCGCGTAGAAGCCCTGGTGCGAGATTCCACGCACCACTTGGGAGAAGACCGCTCCGAGGTCGCTCAGCCGATGCACCGCGTCGATGTAGGTGTTGAAGTCGGGCGAGTCGTCCCATGAGGCACGGATGTATGCGGTCAGATCACCCGCCTCGACGGTCGCGAGTCGTCGGTGGTCGATGTTGACCCAGTCAGGCGTCGTCGCGGCGAGCTCGCGCCGGTTGAGCGCCGCGTACGCCCCTGCGATGACCGACCATGTTTGCGCGTGGGCGGCCGCGTCGCCGGCGAGGTAGCGCGCATCGAGCTCCTCGAAGGCAGCATCGAATTCGTCGAGGTCAAATGTGACCGTCGCGACGATCCGCTCGTCAGCGTTGATCTCAACGATGATGAGCACCTCCGTGAGGACCGCCTCGGGTCCGTGATCTCGGTCCGAGAAGCGGGCGCGCGAGAGGACAAGGCGCCCCCCGCGGGTCGCAATCGCCGTCGATGTCACGTTCGTGAGCCCCAGGTCAGCGATCGCCCGCATGTCGACGATCTCGGCGTCTCGACCATGTCGGACTCCCGCGCCCACCACCCGACGGCGGTCCTCACTGGAAAAGTCGTCGGCCAGGATCTCCGCCATGCCGTCCCAGTCGCCCGCCGCGAAATGCGCCAGGTAGCGCTCGCCCGCTCGGTTCGCCGCATTTTCCAGACGTGTTGCCGGCGGGTGCAATTCGTCAAAGCGAGCGAGCGCGGCATCGACGTCTGCCTCATCGAATACCTCGCAGCGGTTGACCATGTCGCCTTCGATCGTCAAGAGGTCGACTTGCCGCCACTCGGCCTCGAACCCCTCGTGCGAGGTCCCACTGGCCGTCCGAGTGACGACCCCCCCGAGGTCGCTCAGGCCATGCACGGCTTCGATATAGAAGCTGATTTCGGGCGTGAGATCCCAGGTGGCCCGAATGGTCGCGGCTACGTCACCGGCCTCGAGACGTTGGAGCGGCAGATGGTCAATGATGACCCAATCCGGCGTCGTCGGCGCGGCTTCGTGCCGGTTGACCGCGGCATAGGTACCCGTGATAACCGACCACGTGCGCGAGTGCGCGGCCGCTTCGCCGGCGAGGTACCGGGCATCGAGTTCGGCGAAGGCGGCGCCGAAGTCGTCAGGGTCGAACGCGACATGTGCCACGAGCCTTCCGTCGACGTCGATCTCGGCGATGCCGAGCGCCTCGGTGTGGAATGCCTCAGGCCGCTGGTCTCGGCCGGATAAGCGGACACGACTGAGCGCCAGGCGATTTCCGCGGGTCGCAATGACGGTCATCGTTGCGTTCGTCACTCCAATGCCGGCGGTGGCCCGCATGCTCGCGATATCGAAGTCTCGACCGTGCCAGCTACCCGCGCTGACCACCCGACGGCGATCCTCAGTGGCGACGTCATCGGCGATTAGTGCCGCCATGGCGTCCCAGTCGCGGGCCACGAAGTAACCCCAGAAGTGTTTGGCGACTTGACTTGCCGCGTTTTCCAGCTGCGGTGTCGTCGGGTGGAGTTCTTCGAACCTCGCGATCGCGGCGTCGATGTCTTCCTCGTCGAATATCTCGCCGCGGTTGATCAGATCGCCTTCGACCGTCAGAACGTTGATCCCACGCCACTCGGCGTCCAAGCCCTCTTGAGAGGTCCCACGCCCCACCCACGCGAAAACTGCTCCGAGGTTGCTCAGCCGATGCACAGTCTCGACGTAGACGCTGCCTTGGGGGTCCTGAAACGCACGGAGATATGCGGCCGCGTCACCGGGCGCGAACCGTATTCCCCGACGGTGGTCGATATTTACCCAGTCCGGCGTTGTCGCGGGGAGTTCGTGCCGGTTCATTGCGGCGTAGGCCTGCGTGATGACCGACCATGTGTGCGCGTGGGCGGCAGCTTCGCCGGCGAGGTACCGGGCATCAAGCTCCGCGAAGGCGGAGTCTGTGTCGTCGAGGTCGAGCGTCACGACCGCTGCGAACCGCCCGTCGGCGCCGATCTCCACTACCTGGAGGACATCAGGGAACTGGAACGCCTCGGCTCGCTCGCCGTTGCCCACGTGTTCACGCCGCAGGACGAGGCGCTCCCCGCGGATGGCAACGACGGTCGACGAAAGTTTCTCGGCCCCGATGCCGGCGATGGCTTGCATATTCGCGATTTCGGCATCCCGACCGCGTCGCACACCGGCGTTGACCACGCGCCGACGATCGTCGTCCGATATGTCCTCGGCCATCATTTCGGCCATGGCATCCCAGTCGCGGGCTGCAAAGCACGTCTGGAATCGCTCGATTGCTTGGCTTGCCGCATTTTCCAGCCGCGGTGCCGATCGGCTGAGCTGATCGAACCTCGCAAGCGCGGCGTCCAGGTCCACCTCGTCGAACAATTCGCAACGGCTGAGCAGATCGCCGTCGAACGTGAAAATCCCGGTCTCCCGCCATTCGGCCTCAAAACCCTGTTGCGAGGTGCCATGCGCTCTGTGGGTGACAACCACTCCAAGGTTGTCCAGGCGATGGACAGCCTCGATGTAGACATCGATGTCCGGCGCGTCTTCAAACAAGTCGTGGACGAATGCGGTCATGTCGCCGGGCGCAAACGCTGCTCCGTGCCGATGGTCGATATTCACCCAGTCCGGTGTCAGCTCGGGGAGTTCGTGCCTGTTGATCGCCGCGAAGGCGCCCGTGACGAGCGACCAGGTGCGCGAGTGGGCGGCCGCTTCGCCTGCGAGGTATCGCGCGTCGAGCTCGGCGATGGCGCTTTCAAAGTCTTCGACGTCGAACACGACTTGCGCCGCGATCCGGTCGTCGGCGTCGATCTCGACGATGTTGAGGGCATCGTTTTGAATTGCCTCGGGGTCGCGGCCCGAGACGCGAACACGCGTGAGGGCGAGGCACTCGCCGCGGATTGCCATGGCGCCCAACATCATCATCGTGAAGCCGACGTCAGCGACCGCCTGCATATCTTTGATGTTGGCATCTCGACCATGCAGGATCCCGGCGTTGACCACCCGCCGGCGGTCGTCGACGGAAGTGTTGTCGGCCACTGTCTGAGCCACGGCGTCCCAGTCGCGGGCCGCAAAGTACGACATCATGCGGTCGAATACGCGCGTCGCCGCGTTTTCCAGCTGCGATGCCGGCCGGCTGAGCTGATCGAACCTCGCGAGGGCATCGCCGAGGTCTTCCTCGTCGAATACCTCACTGCGGTTGACCATTTCGCCGTCGACGGTCAGGATTTGGACTCCTCGCCATTCGGCCTCGAAACCCTCTCGCGAGGTCCCATGGGCCGCATGGGTGATGACCGCTCCGAGGTTGTCCAGTCGATGCACGGCCTCGATGTACGTGCGGGTCTTTTGCCCGAGGTCCCATCCGGCGCGGATGTATTCGATCCCTTGACCGGGCGCATACGCTGCCACCCGGCGGTGGTCGATACTCACCGCATCCGGTGTCGTCGCTGCGACTTCGCGCCGATTGTGCGCAACGAAAGCAGCCGCGATTACCGACCAAGTGCCCGGATGGGCGGCCCCTTCGCCGGCGAGGTATCGGGCGTCGAGCTCGGCGATAGCGGCCTCGAAGTTGTCGAGGTCGAACGAGACGAACGCGACGATCCGCTCGTCGGCGTTGATCTCGACGATAGTGAGTGCCTCTAGGAGAAACGTCTGCGGTTCTTGATCAGTATCCGAGTACCGGGCTCGCACGAGGACGAGGCGCTCCCCTCGGGCGGCCACGACGGTCGCCGTCATATTGGTGAGATTGGAGATCGCCCGCATGTTCGCGATCTGGGCGTCTCGACCATGGAGGATCCCGGCGTTCACCACCCGACGGCGATCGTCATCGGAAAAGTCGTCAGCCAGTGCTTCCGCCATGGCGTCCCAGTCGCGGCTCGCGAAGTGCGCCAAGAAGCGCTCGACCGCTTGGCTTGCCGCGTTTTCCAGTCGTGTCGCCGGCTGGCTGAGCTGATCGAACCTTGCGATCGCGGCGTCAACGTCTGCCTCGTCGAAAACCTCGTGGCGGTTAATCCGGTCGCCTTCGACGGTCAGAATTTGAATCATTCGCCACTCTGCGTCAAAGCCCTCCTGCGAAGTCCCATAGGCCGCGTTGGTGACGACTGCTCCGAGGTCATTCAGCCGGTGCACCGCCTCTGTGCAGATGCTCAGGTTTGGTGTGAGGTCGAAGGACGCGCGGATGGCTGCGGCGAGGTCGCCGGATGCGAACGCCGTCCCCCGGCGGTGGTCGATGCTGACGCAATCCGGTGTGATGGCAGGTAGCTCGCGCCGGTTCAGTCGGGCGAAGCTTTCCGCGATGACCGACCACGTGTGCGCGTGTGCGGCCGCCTCGCCGGCGATGTACCGCGCGTCGAGCTCTGCGATGGCGGCGTCGAAGTCGTCGATGTCGAGCACAACGACGGATGCGATGGTCCGCTTGGCGGCATCAAGTTCGACGACGTTGAGCAGTTCTGTTTGAAGAGCCCAAGAGTGAATGCGATTGAGAGTGAGCCGCTCCCCGCGCATTGCAAGCACCGTTGAGGTTATGTTGTCGGCGGTCCCAACCTCGGCGACCGCCCGCATGTCAGCGATGAAGGCATCCCGACCCCGTCGGATCCCCGCATTCACAACCCGACGACGATCGTCAGTGGAGCTGTCGTCGGCGAAAATCTCCGCCATCGCGACCCAGTCGCGGGCCCTAAAGCATGTCCAAAAGTGCTCGTACAGCTGGCTTGCCGCGTTTTCCAGCCGTGGTGTCGACTGGCTTAGCTGATCGAACCTCGCGATCGCGGCGTCAACGTCTGCTTCGTCGAATAGCTCGACGCGGCTCATCAGATCGCCTTCGACCGTCATGATGTCGACGGTCCGCCACTCGGCCTCGAAGCCGTCTCGCGAGGTCCCCTTCCCCGCATGGGTGAATACCGCTCCGAGGTCGCTCAGCCGGTGGACGGCCTCGATGTAGACGTTCAGGTCCGCGGCAAGCTCCCACGAAGCGCGGAAGTATGCGATTCCTTGACCGGGCGCCATTGAGGCCGCGTGCCGATGGTCGACGTTCACCCAGTCCTGAGTCGTCGCGGGGAGCTCTTGCCGATTGAATCCGGCGTAGGTCCGCGCGATGAGCGACCACGTGTGCGCGTGGGCGGCCGCCTCTCCGGCGAGGTACCGGGCATCGAGCTCGGCGATGGCGGCGTCGAAGTCGTCGGGGTCGAAGACGAGGTGCGCCGCGATCCGATTGGCGGCGTCGGTCTCCAGGACACCGAGTATGTCCGTGTGGAATGCCCCGGGCTCTTGATCGGGGCCCGAGTAACGCGCACGCGTGAGGATAAGACGCTGGCCGCGGGTCGCAATAACGGTCGATGTCACGTTCGTCATCGCGAAGTCGACGATCGCCCGCCCGTTAGCAACCACCGCGTCTCGACCGTGCAGGACCGCAATGCCTACCACCCGACGGCGATCCTCCGTCGAAATGTCGTCGGCGAATGTCTCCCCTAGGGCATCCCAGTCGTGGGCCGCGAAGTAGGCGTTGCAGCGTTCGTAAACTTGGCTTGCCGCGTTTTCGAGCCGCCGCTCGGGCCGGCTGAGCTGATCGAACTTCGCGAGCGCGGTATCAAGGTCGGCCTCGTCGAATACCTCGAAACGGCTGACCAGATCGCCTTCAACCGTGAAGAGCAGGGCGATTCGCCACTCGGCCTCGAAGCCTTCCTGTGAGGTTTCATGCCCGATATGGGTGCAGACCACTCCCAGGTCGTTGAGCCGGTGGACGGCCTCGACATAGGTACGGATGTGCTGGTCGAGGCCCAAACCGGCGTGGGCGTAAGCGATTACCTCACCGGGCGCGAAGGCTGTTCCCCGACGGTGATCGATACTTACCAAATCCGGTGCCGTCGCGGGCAGCTCGTGGTGGTTGAGGGCGGCGTAGCCATCCACAATGACAGACCACGTGCGCGCGTGGGCGGCCGCTTCGCCGGCGAGGTAGCGCGCGTCGAGCTCGGCGACGGCGGAGTCGAAATCGTCGAGGTCGAACGCGACATGGGCCACCTCCCGCTCGTCGGCGTCGATCTCAACGACGCTGAGAAATTCGATGCGGAATGCCTCAGGTTGCTGGTCTCGCCCGAAGATTGACGTACGACATAGCGCAAGGCGCTCGCCCCGGGTCGCGATGACGGTCGACGTAAGCTGATCGGCGCCGGCTTCCGCGACGGCTTGACTGTTGGCGATTTCGGCATCCCGGCCGCGTCGGATGCCGTGGTTTACCGTGCGTCGACGATCGTCGTCGATCATATTCTGGGCCAATACCTTTGACAGCGCCGCCCAGTCACCGGCCGAGAAGTGCGCGTTCACGCGGTCGTACACCTGGCTTGCCGTGTTCTCCAGCCGCGGCGCCGGCCGGCTGAGCTGATCGAACCGCGCGAGCGCGGTATCGAGGTCTGCCTCGTCGTAGACCTCCAACCGGTTGATCAGGTCCCCTTCGACGTTGAGAACGCTGATCACCCGCCACTCGGCGTTGACGCCCTCTTGCGAGGTCTCATGCGACACGGAAGTGACCACGGCT
>JAUZFP010000046.1 GCA_030838475.1 Actinomycetota bacterium | reverse complement strand
GTGCGCTGCGGCAGCAGCTTCACGGCAAACGACACTGCCTCACTGAAGACGTCTCTGTTGACCTGAAATTTCACGGGTGCACCCCTTACGCGCCGAACGGGTCGTACGGCAGATTAATACTGGCACGGCTGGGAGCTGCGCCGATCAAAGGTTGTCTTCTTAAACAGTGATTCATTAAAGAGGTTAAAATTCATAACCGCTGTGGAAAGTGTTGGTAACTCTGTCCGCGCCGTACAGGCGCTGGGAACTACACGCGTGAAAGTTGTTGACGCCGCCGCAAAATCCGGTGAATAACAGCACAGAACCAAGCTGGTCCCGATCGCCGATTCCACAGAATGACATCATCGATCAACAAGTGTGACCGGCGAGTTGGGCAGGTTGTGCACAGGTTATCCACACTGTGGGAACTCTCGCGTTCCTCAGAGACTCACAGCTTGTTGTAGCGGTGGTTCTGCTTGATCCTGCTGGTCAGTTCGGTGACCTGGTTGTAGATCGACCGGCGTTCCTTCATGAGTTCGGTGATCTTCTTGTTCGCATACATCACCGTTGTGTGGTCGCGGTTGCCGAACAGCTGGCCGATCTTGGGTAGCGACAGGTTGGTCATCTCGCGGCACAGGTACATCGCGATCTGACGTGCCGTGGCGACAGCCTGTGAGCGGGACGATCCGTAGAGGTCATCGACGCTCAGCTTGAAGTAGTCCGCGGTGTGGTTGATGATGTCGACCGGCGCGATGACGTTGTCTTCGTCGAGGGTGATCAGGTCCTTGAGAACGGTCTGCACGAGCGCCATGTCGACCGGGGTGCGGTTGAGGTTCGCGAACGCGGTAACTCGGATTAGCGTGCCCTCGAGCTCGCGAATGTTGGACGACACCTTCGACGCCATGTACTCGAGGATGTCGTTGCCGACCTGGAGTTTTTCGTTCTGCGCCTTCTTGCGGAGGATGGCGATGCGCGTCTCAAGGTCGGGTGCCTGGACGTCGGTGATCAGACCCCACTCGAAGCGACTGCGCATGCGGTCCTCGAAGCCGGTGAGATGTTTTGGCGGCAGGTCGCTGGTGATGACCACCTGTTTGTTGTGATCGTGGAGCGTGTTAAAGGTGTGGAAGAAGGCTTCCTGGGTCGAGTCTTTGCCCTGCAGAAACTGAATGTCGTCGATCAGCAGGATGTCGATCTCGCGGTAGCGGGATTGGAACACCGAGGCACGGTTGTTGGCGATCGAGTTGATGAAGTCGTTGGTGAACTCCTCGGAGCTCACATATCGAACCCGAATGCCGGGGTAGAGGCTGATCGCGTAGTGCCCGATGGCGTGCAAAAGGTGGGTCTTGCCGAGCCCGGACTCGCCATAAATGAACAGCGGGTTGTATGCCTTAGCCGGCGCCTCGGCCACCGCGACGGCAGCGGCGTGAGCGAAGCGGTTGGATGCGCCGATGACAAAGTTGTCGAAGCTGTACTTGGGGTTGAGGCGGCTGTCCGACTTTCGGCTTCCGACGTTCTGGTCAATCGCCGACACAACAGTTGTCTCGATGTACGGCTGTTCGTCCGCCGCATCCGTTCGCTCGAGGGGGTCGGGTTGGATCTCCGGGTTCACGACGATCGCGAAGGTGGCGACCTCGAAGGAATCGTCGAGGGTGGAGATTGCGCTCAGCAGGGGAAGCCGGATTCGCTGCTCCAGCATGCCGCGGGTGAGTTCGTTCGGGACTTCAAGATAGAGCGTGCCCGCCATGACGCCCTTGGGTTCGACCAGGCTGATGAAGCCGTGGAGCTGCGGCGTAATGCGGTCGTCGCTTGAGAGTTGGGTGAGCAGGGAACTCCAGATGTCCTTGGTGGATTCTGCTGCCTCTGCCATTTATGGGACCAATCTCGAGAACACACCCCGGGGCTTACGGAAATGTATTCACAGGTTTATGCACCGGAAAATACCGGTACAACTCGACGTTTTCGCCGCTTCTGGGCAAGCAGAAGGACTGACCCTCACCTTAGTTGTCCACAGGGTGTCGATACCAAATGAAAATAGAAGAGTGTGGATAATGGGTCGTTTGGTCGTATTGGTTTGACCAGACCGGTTAAAGCCCGTATTTTTAACCAGTTGACTTCTGGCCATCAAGGCCACCTACTTCTTACCGGCGCTGTTGTTACATGCATAGCTGGGCCATTGGAGATACCGCTATGAGCAAGAGAACTTTCCAGCCGAACAATCGCCGTCGTGCGAAGGTGCACGGATTCCGTCTGCGCATGCGCACCCGCGCCGGCCGCTCGATCCTCGCGGCCCGTCGCCGCAAGGGTCGCACCGAACTTTCTGCCTAAAGACTGCGTCGTTCCTTCGTGCTCAAACGGGCGAATCGGGTTGTGACGGGGGACGATTTTCGCACCACGGTGCGCAAGGGTCGTCGTGTCGCGACTCCGCACGCGCTCATCTATATCGCGCGGACTGACGCTGCGACGCCCACGCGGCTCGGCTTCATTGTCTCGAAGGCGGTTGGCAACGCGGTCACCCGCAACCTGGTTACGCGGCGCCTTCGATCGATCGGGCACGAAGTAGTGCTCGCCCGGCCCACCGGGAGTGACTTCATCGTTCGTGCGCTGCCAGGATCTCAGGGGGTTTCGTGGACTACCCTGCAAAGTGAAATTCTCGATGTGCTTGAACGGAGCGCTGGCTAGGTGACCCAGGGATCGTCGATCAGGAAGGCGGGCACCTTCCTGGCACTATTGCCGCGAAACTGCGCCGTCGTTGTGTTGCGCGCGTATCGCGCCGTCATCTCCCCGCTGTACGGCGACGTTTGCCGTTACTACCCGTCGTGCTCTCGCTACACACTTGAGGCGATCCAGGAGTATGGCGTCATTCGCGGAGGCGCACTCGGCGCCTGGCGGATTCTTCGCTGTCACCCATGGGCAGCGGGCGGCGTCGACGACGTGCCTCATCGCCACGAACACGGGCTTACCGAGACCTCATTCGGTTTCGTAGTTTCATCCGGCCACGGAAAGGGCTGACCGAACCACCATGTTTGATCTCACCTCATTTATCTCCACGATCAGCGTGGTCCTGTGGCCCATCAAGTGGATCATCGAACTCCTGCTGGTTGGGTTCCACACCGGTCTCACGGCGATCGGCATGGACCCCGCCGCCGGCATCACCTGGATCCTCGCCATCCTCGGACTCGTCATCGTGGTGCGCTCCGCGCTTATCCCCGTGTTCGTGCGCCAGATTAAGAGCCAGCGTCGGATGCTCGAGATCGCGCCGCAGATCAAGAAGATTCAGGACAAGTACAAGGGCAAGAAGGACCAGTACTCGCGAGAGGCAATGTCCCGCGAGACCATGGCGCTATACAAGAACACGGGAACCAACCCGCTGAGCTCCTGCCTCCCGCTGTTGCTGCAGATGCCGGTGTTCCTCTCCCTCACCGCGACACTGAACGGCGCGCAGCACGACCTTCCCGGCGTCGGCCTGCTGAACAAGGAGCTCGCGTCCCAGTTCGGGCACGCGACATTCTTCGGTCTAGCCAAGCTCAACGCCTCGCTGTCCACGGCGCACAACAATGTCTGGGTCTGGGTCATCGGTGTCGGGATGATCATCCTGATGTCCGCCACACAGTTCATCACGCAGCTGCAGATCATGTCGAAGAACCAGACGCCGGAGATGAAGGCGAGCCCTACCTACCGCCAGCAGCGCATCCTTCTGTACATCCTTCCGTTCATCTTCGTGTTCTCCGGGTTCAGCTTCCCGCTCGGCGTCATGTTCTACTGGGTGTTCGGAAACCTGTGGACGATGGGCCAGCAGTTCATCGTGATTCGTAACCTTCCGACGCCGGGGTCGGATGCCGCGCTCGCCAGGGAGGCGCGCATGGCACGACGTCGTCAGCGCCGGCCGCAGGTTGCCACCGAGGGAGCGGCCGGTATCGGCGGCTTCAGCATTGTTGAGGAACCCAAGAAAGTCACGACCCAGCGCCAGCAGCCGGTCGGTAAAAACAGAGCCAAGAAGAGCGGGAACAAAAAATGAGCGACGTGACAGAGACCGATACCGACACCTCGGGTGACTCCACGGCCGAGGCTGTAGAGGGCCGCGCTCTTCAGGAGCGCGACCAGGCAGAGCCCACCACGAGTGAGCTCGAGACCGAGGGCGACATCGCGGCCGATTACATCGAGGAGCTCCTCGACATCGCGGACCTCGATGGCGACATCGACATCGACACTCGGGGTGGTCGCGCCTACCTGTCGGTGAGTGCTGGCGAGGGAACGACCAACCTTCGCATCCTGTCCAAGCCGGACACGGTCAACGCGCTCCAGGAACTGACCCGTATTGCCGTGCAGACCAAGACGGGGTCGTTCTCACGACTCATCCTTGACGTCGGCGGTTCGCGGGATGCGCGCGCCGGCGAATTGGCGACGCTCGTCGATAAGGCGATCGCGCGTATCGACGAGGGCGCCGAATCGGCCTCGCTGCCGCCCATGTCGTCGTATGAGCGCAAGCTCGTCCACGACGTGGTTGCCGAGCGCGGGTTCGTCTCGGAGTCCGAGGGTGAAGGCCGCGATCGTCACACCGTCATCACCCGCGCTCGCTAAAAGCCGCGCCTGCGTGTTTCACGTGAAACATTGAGCGACGTCGTGGTGGAGTCCGAACCCGCGGAAGCGGAGCCGGTGTTCGGCGCCCAGCTCGAACTCGCTCGCCGGTACACCGCGGATCTTGCTCGTCGCGGGGAGGAGCTCGGCCTGATTGGCCCGCTCGAACTCCCCCGGCTGTGGACCCGCCACATCCTGAACTGCGCGCTGATCGCTCCGCTGCTGCGCCCCGGAACGGTCGGTGACATCGGAAGCGGCGCCGGCCTCCCGGGCCTGGTGCTGGCGATTGCTCGTCCGGACGTGCAGTTCACGCTCATCGAACCAATGGAACGCAGGGTCGATTGGCTCGTCGCGGAGTCTCGAGAGCTTGGGCTGACCAACGTCGCCATCCTGCGTGCGCGTGCGGAGGAGGCCAGACTGCCTGAGCCACTCACCCAGGTCACCGCGCGTGCGGTGACGGCGCTGACCAAGCTCATTCCCGCGACAGTCCACCTCCTCGGACCTGGCGGCGAGATGCTGTTTTACAAGGGCGCGCGGGTGGCGGAAGAGGTCGCAGCGGCTGCGAAGCAGATTCGCAAGGCGCGGTTGCGCGGTGTCGAGGTGCTCGAACTCGGTGCGGGAATTGTTCCGGAAGTGACTCGAGTCTTTCGGGCTACAGTGGACTGATTGCCCGGCCCCCGCGCTGTGCCGTCAGCGCTTGGCAACAAACTTACAGAAGGTTTCACGTGGAACATCCAGAAGGCGATATCGCCGAGCGCTCCGTCGATACGTCGGCCGACTCGTTCGACGACACTCCCCTCGCCCGCGAGCTTGCCGACATGACGCGACGGCGGCAGGCGCTGGCCGCGGATGCGCCACCGCTGCCCAAGGAGACGCGCATCTTCACGGTCGCCAATCAGAAGGGCGGCGTCGGCAAGACCACGACGACGGTCAACCTGGCCGCGGCGATGGCCAAGAGTGGGGCGCGTGTCCTCGTTATCGACCTCGATCCCCAGGGAAACGCATCCACTGCACTCGGAGTTGAGCACCGGGCCGACACCATCAGCGTCTACGACGTGATCATCAACGATGAACCCATGGTCGGGGTGGTACAGAAGAGTCCGGAGTTCGAGTCCCTGTACTGCATTCCCGCGACCATCCATCTCGCCGGGGCAGAGATTGAGCTCGTCTCATTGGTCGCTCGGGAGCAGCGGTTGCGGACGGCTCTCGACCAGTTTCTGGCGACTGTGCCCAACCAGTTTCACTACGTCTTTATCGACTGCCCGCCATCGCTGGGCCTACTGACCATCAACGCTTTCGTGGCGGCACGCGAAGTACTCATCCCGATCCAGTGCGAGTATTACGCCCTCGAGGGACTGAGCCAGCTGCTCAGCAACATCGAGCTCATCGAGAAGCACCTCAACCCCAAGCTGATGGTGTCGACCATCCTGCTCACGATGTACGACAGCCGTACCAACCTGGCCAACCAGGTCGCGCAGGAGGTGCGGGACCATTTCCCGAAACAGGTCCTCGAAACGGCGATTCCGCGGTCCGTGCGAATCTCGGAGGCGCCCAGTTACGGGCTCAGCGTGATCAGCTATGACGGGGGCTCCCCCGGCTCGCTGTCGTACCTGGAAGCTGCCGCCGAAATCGCACGACGAGGAGCACCCGCCTGATGGCTGCCGCACCACGACGCACCGGACTCGGCCGAGGAATCGGAGCGCTCATCCCAACTGGGGAAGACGCCGACGCTCCCCGTCCCGTCGACGTATTCTTCCCCGACAGCCGAGCGACCTCCACCCCGCTTCTCGCGGTGCCCGGTGCCCGCCTCGTCAACATTTCGCCCGAGGATGTCGTCCCGAACCCACAGCAACCGCGGTCGGAGTTCAACCGCGAAGAGCTCGATGAACTCGTGATCTCGATCCGCGAGGTCGGGCTCCTTCAGCCGATCGTCGTCCGGCCGCTGGTCGGCGCGAACCGGGGTGAGCCGCAGTACGAGCTCATCATGGGTGAGCGACGGTTGCGGGCATCCAAGGAACTCGGACTCGAGACGATCCCGGCCGTAGTTAAAAACACCGCGGACGAGAACATGCTGCGCGACGCGCTGCTGGAGAACCTCCACCGCGCAAACCTGAACGCACTCGAGGAGGCGTCCGCCTACCAGCAACTCCTGGAGGATTTCGGGATCACCCAGGAGCAGCTCGCCGAGCGGATCGGCCGGTCACGCCCGCAGATCACCAACACCATCCGGCTGCTCAAGCTGCCAGCCTCCGTGCAGCAGCGTGTCGCCGCCGGCGTGCTGAGCGCCGGTCACGCGCGGGCCATCCTCGCCGCCGGCGACGCCGCCGCGATGGAACGCCTCTCCGACAAGATCGTCAACGAGGAACTATCCGTTCGCCAGGCCGAGGCAGCTGCCGTCCAGTCGTCGCCGAAGCCCAAACGCACGGCACCGGCGGCCGGCAGTAGGCAGGGCCACCTCAACGAAATCGCGGAGCAACTCGGCGATCGTCTCAACACCCGGGTGAAGGTGACGCTCGGGGCGGCCAAGGGCACGATCGTCATCGACTTCGCGACGATTGCTGACCTGAACCGCATACTTTCCGAACTGGGCCAATCACAGTTCGGCAAGTAGTTTGAACTGTCGTCATACGCTGCCGCAAAACGAGAAAAGAAGCACGGATGGGGTGCCCATGCTCCCATCCCGTTTTGCTCGCGGAATTCGGGGCTGCAATGCGTTCCGCTAGATCACTTCGATGACGGTGCGCGTTCACAGGACGAATTCGGGGTCTGAGCCCGCCGACAGGAGAGAATGGGCAAATTCCGGCCCCTCATCCTGTTGACCCAACCCTACGGTTGACCCAACCCCACGGAGGAGATTTTTGATTGGAACCCATCCGAGGAGGATATTCGGGGGCGTGAAAGGGCTGAATCTCCTCCTGACGGGCGCCGCGTCCCCGTATCGGGGTCTCGATAGGCGACAAATCTCGAAAAATGGCCACCCCGATCGCATCCATGCTGCTCTTTGTATTGCGGCAGCGGCCGATACGAGGGTTAGGACCGTGACTCGTCTATCGCTGCCTCGGCGAGGGCGGCGTAGATGAGACCCAGGTCGTGACCGGCGGCCTCAAGGGCCTGGGGCAGCAGTGAGGTTTCGGTGAGGCCGGGGAGCACGTTCGCCTCCAGGAACCAGGGGGTGCCCGCCTTGTCCACGATCATGTCCACGCGAGAGAGGTGACGGAGACCCAGGGCGACGTGGGCAGCGACGGCCGCCTCCGCGGCTCGGGACGTCGCCTTCTCGGGAATGCGCGCGGGCGTGAAGAAGGTCGTCTCTCCCGCGTTGTACCGCGCCTCGAAGCTGTAGACACCGGCGTGGGGAACGATCTCGACCGCGGGGAGGGCCACGGGTCCGTCGCCCGTGTCAATGATCCCGACGGCGATCTCGACGCCGACGATCTTCTGCTCGATCACGGCGACATCGCAGTAGGTGAACGCGTCGACCATCGCTCGCGGCAGATCGGCGAGCGTGTCGACAAGAGTCACACCCTGGGCCGATCCGCCGCGCGCGGGCTTGACGACGACGGGGATCGGAAGCTCATCCGCGATGCTGTCGAGGACGCTGGTCGCGCCCAGTTCGCGGAAGGCCTCGCGCGTCAGGGTGATCGATCGGGGCGTCGAGATCCCGGCGCGCGCGACCAGGACCTTTGCGGTCGGCTTGTCCCAGGCCAGCCTCGCCGCATCCGCACGTGACCCGACAAACGGGATGTCGAGAAACTCGAGGAGGCCCCGCAGCGCGCCGTCCTCGCCGCTCGCACCGTGGAGAGCGGGCCAGACGACATCGGGACGGGACTCCTGGAGGTACGCCAGCAGCGTCGCATCCGGGTCACGAAGCTCCACCTCGATGCCCTGTTCGGCGAGGCTATCCGCCACGCGCCGACCGGACCGAAGCGACACGTCACGCTCGTGGGAGATGCCGCCGGCGAGCACGACGACGCGGGACTTCGGAGGAAGTGTCATTGGCGGTCCCTAGCTGAGGTTTGCGGGAGGGACGATCACATTGTGCGGCGCCGTCAGGGTGGTCAGCGGGGCCGTCTGCGAGAAGGTGTTGAGCAACTCCTGCTCGCCGTTGATCACGGTCGAGAGTCGTCGGATGCCCTCACGGATGAAGTCCGGCGTCGGGTAACAGAAGGCCAGGCGCATCTTGTTGCGTCCGTCCCCGTTCGCATAGAAAGCGGTACCCGGCGTGTATGCCACGAGCTCCTTGACCGCCCTTGGCAGCATCGACTTGCTGTCCATGTTGTCGGGCAGCGTCAGCCAGACGTAGAAGCCGCCGTTGGGAACCGTCCAGCTGAGGTCCGGCAGGTAGTCGCTGAGGGCGAGCAGCATCGCGTCCCTGCGCTCCCGGTAGACGCCGCGGAAGGTGTCGATCTGGCCCTTCCAGTCGGCGCCGGACAGGTACTCCGAAATGATCATCTGCGTGAAGGAGCTCGGGCTCAGCACCGCGGCCTCGTTCGCAAGAATGAGCTTTTCTCGAATTGCATGCGGCGCGAGCGCCCAACCGACCCGGAACCCCGGTGCGAGCGTCTTCGAGAAGGTGCCGAGATAGATGACGCCATCCTCCTCGACCGACCGCATTGCCCTGGGCGGCGGAGCATCGAAGTAGAGCAGTCCGTACGGGTTGTCCTCGAGAACGAGGATGTCGTTAGACCGCGCGATCTCCAGGACCTCGAGACGACGCTCCCAGGAGAGGGTTACGCCGGAGGGGTTACTGAAGGTCGGGACGGTGTACAGGAACTTGATGCGCTTGCCCGCCGCCTTCAGTCGAGCGATGTGCTCGCGAAGCGACTCCGGAACGAGGCCGAGATCATCGGTCTCGACATGGTCCACCTCGGCCTGGAATGACTTGAAGACCACGAGGGCGGTCACGTAGCTGGGTGCCTCGGCGAGCACGACGTCACCCGGGTCGAGGAAGATCTTCGCCACGAGCTCGAGCGCGTGCTGGGAGCCCGTCGTCACGACGACGTCGTCGACGCTCGCGCGGATGCCCTCGAGGGCCATGACCTCGAGGATGTGCTCGCGCAGACGCGGAAAGCCCTGCCCCGAGCCGTACTGCAGAGCGACGGGACCGCTCTCCTGCATGACCCGGTCCATCGCGCCGCTAACGAGCTCGCGCGGAAGGGCGGAGACGAACGGCATCCCGCCGGCGAGGGAGACGACCTCGGGGCGTGAGGCAACAGCGAACAGGGCGCGCACCTCGGAGGCGGCCAGGCCGGCCGTGCGCTCCGCGTAGCTGCCGTACCACCGGTCGAGGTTGTTGCCCTGGTCAGTCATACCAATCCGTTCGTTATCTCGCCTCAAGAATATGGGTAGAAACACGAAAGGCCGCCCAGATGGTATCTGGGCGGCCTTCCTGCTTAGTCGATTGACTACGCGAGGAACTCCGCCAGGTCGGCCTCGAGGGCCGGCTTGGGC
>JAUZFP010000032.1 GCA_030838475.1 Actinomycetota bacterium | reverse complement strand
CGAGTTCGAGGTTTGCCGGATCGACGTAGTGCTCGGCGACCTGTTCGACCGGCTGGCCCTGGCCAGGGGTGATAACCCGCGTGGTCAGGAGCTTGGCGAGGTACTCGAGGTCGACGTCGGCGAGCTGTACATCGAAGTGGGTGCTGATCAGGGTGGCGAGCCCGAACGTGACCGGTTCGCGCTCGGGGTCCCTCGGATGCGGTGGGATGGCCGGTGGACGCTGGTCGCGCAGCACCCGGTCGACGGCGATCGCGACGTGCAGCAGCACGCTGTTGACCCCGTACTCGTTCACGAAATAGCCCTGGTCGTCCAGCATCGCGATGAGATCCGTCTTGAACAGCCCGAGATCCTCCGAGGCGAACTCGCGCTGCACATTCTCCAGTTCGAGGAAGCCCTGGGCACTCTCGCTGTGGAACAGTTTGCTCAGCAGGCGCCGATGGTCGCTCTCGGAGCCCGTGAGCGTGACCACGCTCCCGTGGCGCACCAGCGTGACCCCCGCATCCTCGCAGAGCGCCTTTACCTTGCGGAGATCGGACTCGATGGTCGACTCGCTGACGAACAGGCTGTCGGCCAGATCATGGATGTCGAGGCCCTGCGGCGCCTCGGTGAGCCGCCGGACGAGGTGGTGGACCCGATCCCGGGGCGTGTCGAAATCGCTGTCCTTGGCCCGGGCTCCTGACGCGAACGTCGCGTACGCCTCACGGTTGAGGCGGTAGCCGCTCGTCGATGCTGAGATGATCGGAAGGGGATGCGCGGCAGCTTTAGCGGCCGTGACATAGCTGCGCACGCTGCGCGTCGTCACGCCTAACTGGTCGGCCAGCTCGCTCGCCGTGACCCAGCCCTCGGACTGCACCAGGTGGTCGAGCAGGCGCTCATACTTATCGCTCATTCCCCAGTCACTGTAACGGCAGACCGGAATGGGTGCGCCGCCCACACTCTTTTTTCCGCACCCGCGGAAGCATCTCTGTTGGCTGCGGTACCCCCGCGAGCAAGATTATTGACCCGAGCGCAGAGCAGGTCGCGCTCGCTGCCTGAGCACGCACGGGAACGCAGAGAGGCGATCCAATGGACATGATCCTTGTCGTTTGTGGTGCAGGGGCGTCCAGTACATTTCTCGCGAGCCGCATCCGTGCGCTGGCCACAATGCGCCATCTGGACCTCACGGCGAGCGCCGGCAGCAGCATCGACATCGACGCCAGCATCGTCGGTGCGCAGGTCTTGCTCGTCGGTCCGCACCTGGCCGCGGAGTTTCCGCAGCTTGAGGCGACGGCGACGGCTCTCCACATGCGCGCGGCGCTCCTCCCGGAGGACGCATTCGGGCCCAACGGCGCCGATAACGCCATCGACCTCGCGCTGAAACTTCTCGCCTCCCCGCTGACCGAAGGAACCCCTCATGCCTGAACGCACCGTCACCATTGGCTCCGCCCACGGACTTCACGCCCGTCCCGCCTCGCTGTTCGTCCAGGCCGTGACCGCGTCCGGTCTTCCCGTTCAACTCACCAAGGGCGACAAGACCCTCAATGCCGCCAGCATCCTCGGCGTCATTTCTCTCGGCATCGATCACGGCGACCAGATCACGCTGTCGGCCGAGGGCGAGAACGCCGACACCGTACTCGACCAACTCGTCGACCTGCTCACCACGGACATGGACGCATGACCACCACGACAACTCCGATGACCCTGCGGGGCGTGGGAATCGGTCGCGGCCTGGGGATCGGTCCGGTACTCAGAATGCCCGACCCGCTCCCCGAACCCGCGGATGGGCCGAGTGCTCTCGCCGCGGACGCCGAGAAGGTGCGTGCCGCCGGCGCGCTCGCGGCCACGGCGGCCGACATCCGGCTTCGGGGTGAGAAGGCGGGCGGTTCGGCGAAGGACGTACTGGAGGCTCAGGCGTTCATGGCCGAGGACCCCACCCTGAAGGATGACGTGAACGTCCGCCTCGATACCGGCAAGACCGCCGAGCGCGCCGTGTTCGAGGCGTTCGTGCAGTTCCGCGACCTCCTGACCAGCATGGGTGGCTACATGGGGGAGCGTGCGACCGACCTCGACGACGTCTCGCAGCGCGCCGTCGCGCACCTGCAGGGCGTCCCGGCGCCAGGGGTACCCGACCCCGATCATCCCTTCGTTCTCGTCGCGCGCGACCTCGCGCCGGCCGATACGGCTCTATTGAATCTCGACAAGGTGCTCGCGCTCATCACGAGCGACGGCGGACCGACCTCTCACACGGCGATTCTTGCGCGTGAGAAGTCCATCGTTGCCGTCGTCGGAGCGTCCGGCGCCCTGTCTCTCGAGGACGGCGAAACGGTCATCGTCGATGCCTCGACGGGGGTCGTCACGGTCAATCCGACGGATGCTGAACGCTCCGCGGCCGAGGCGACCCTCGCTTCTCGTGCGAGCGCCCCCGTGGTCCCCGTGGGTCCGGGAGCGCTCGCCGACGGCACCGCCGTGCCGCTGCTGGCCAATCTGGGATCGGTCGACAAGCTCGCCGCAGCCATCGAACTCGGCGCGGAGGGCGTCGGCCTGTTCCGCACCGAGTTCCTCTTCCTCGATTCGGACAAGGCCCCGAGCGTCGCCGAGCAGCAGGCCCACTACACGACGCTGTTCGAGGCGTTCCCGGGCAAGAAAGTGGTTGTCCGGGCGCTGGATGCCGGCGCGGACAAGCCCCTCAGTTTCCTGAATGACGAGCCGGAGGAGAACCCGGCACTCGGTCTCCGTGGCCTTCGTGCGCTCCGCGCACACGAGTCGATCCTGCGCGACCAGTTGACGGCGATAGCGAACGCCGCGGCAGCGACAACTGCCGAGGCGTGGGTGATGGCGCCCATGGTCTCCACCGTCGAGGAGACCCGCTACTTTGTTGGCCTCGCCAGGGAGCTCGGCCTGAAGACCGCAGGGGTAATGGTCGAGGTTCCCGCGGCGGCACTTCTGGCCGACCGCATCCTCGCCGACGCCGACTTCGCCAGCATCGGCACCAACGACCTGACCCAGTACACGCTCGCCGCCGATCGCCTGCTCGGATCCGTGTCCTCGTTCCAGGACCCCTGGCATCCGGCCGTGCTGCGTCTGGTCGGCGAAGTCGGCCGAGCGGGCGCGGCGCTCGGCAAGCCGGTCGGAATCTGCGGAGAAGCCGCCGCCGACCCCATGCTCGCGGTCGTCCTCGTCGGCCTCGGAGCGACATCCCTGTCGATGTCGCCCGCCGCCCTCGCCGATGTCCGCGCAGAACTGTCCCGTTTCACCCGGAAACAGGCAACCCAATTCGCCGAACTCGCACTATCGGCAAATAGCGCCGTCGAAGCCCGCGCAGCGGTGTTCGCGGCGGCAACCCCCAGCACCAACACACAGAAATCGGAGTAGCAATGACAACGTCGTCCGTACTAGCTCAAGCCCCCGCGGGATCCTCCCGCGGGCGAGTATTCGTGCAGAAATTCGGCACATTCGTCAGCGGCATGGTCCTCCCGAACATCGCCGCGTTCATCGCCTGGGGTCTCATCACGGCCCTCTTCATCCCGACCGGATGGCTGCATCTCTTTGGATATGGCCCTGAATGGGTGCAGTTGCTCGGTGGCTGGAGCACCAACCCCAAGGTGACCAACCTGGGTCTCGTCGGCCCCATGATCACCTACCTTCTTCCCCTTCTCATCGCGAACACCGGTGGCCGCATGGTCTACGGCGTCCGTGGCGGTGTCATCGCGGTGATCGCGACGATGGGTGTCATCGTCGGTTCGGGCATCCCGATGTTCCTCGGCGCGATGATCGTCGGCCCAGGTGCCGCGTGGATCATCAAGCAGGTTGACCGGATCTGGGACGGCAAGATTCGCCCCGGCTTCGAGATGCTGGTGGACAACTTCTCCGGAGGCATTGTCGGTGCCGCGTTAGCGGTCGTGGCATTCTTCCTGATAGCGCCCGCGGTAACCGGACTCAGCAACTGGCTCGAGAGCGTCGTGAACTTCCTTGTGAAGCACGACCTGCTTCCGCTTGCCAGCCTGTTCGTTGAGCCCGGCAAAATCCTGTTCCTCAACAACGCCATCAACCATGGCGTCTTTACACCGCTCGGTACGATCCAGGCGGCGAAGAGCGGCCAGTCCATCCTGTTCCTGATCGAGGCGAACCCCGGCCCCGGCCTCGGCATCCTGCTCGCGTTCGCCATCTTCGGTGTCGGCCTGCTGCGTGCCTCGGCTCCCGGCGCCATCCTCATCCAGTTCATCGGTGGAATCCACGAGATCTACTTCCCCTACGTGCTGTCAAAGCCGATCCTCGTCATCGCGGCGATCCTCGGTGGTGCAACGGGCGTTCTCACCAACGTGCTGTTCCAGTCGGGGCTGCGAAGCCCGGCGTCGCCTGGATCGATCATCGCGGTCATCGCTGCGGCGCCACCGTCGAGCCTCGTCGGTGTGCTGTGCTCAGTGGTGTTCTCCGCCGCGGTCTCGTTCCTGGTCTCGTCCATCTTCATCCGTGCGACGCGCAGGCGTGACCTCGCAGCCATCGAGCTCTCCGGCGATGTCGCGCTCTCGAACGCCGTGGCAGCGAACGCCTCCAACAAGGGCAAGGACAGCCGTGTTGGCGACCTGCTCGGCTCCGGTGCCGGTACCGCGACCGCAACGAAGATCAGCAGCATCGTCTTCGCCTGCGACGCCGGAATGGGCTCCAGTGCGATGGGTGCGACGGTCGTTCGAAACAAGCTGAAGAAGGCGGGCATCACCGGTGTTACGGTCGAGAACAAAGCGATCGCAAACCTGACCGATGACGTCGACATCGTCATCACCCAGCAGCAGTTGACCGACCGCGCGAAGCAGAAGGCACCGCACGCGCAGCACGTCTCGGTTGACAACTTCATGGCCAGCCCGAAATATGACGAAGTAATCGAAGAAGTCAAAGCCTCACAGGCCTAGACGACCACAAACGGTACGGCCAGGAAGGGATCAACCGCGAAATGAGCAAGGTACTCGAACTAGCGCAGATCAATCTGCACGGCACGGCGACAACGTCTACCGAAGCAATTGACGAAGCCGGTCGCATCCTCGTAGCAACGGGGGCGGTGACCGCGGAGTACCCGCGCTACATGCACGATCGCGAGCTGTTGGTGTCCACCTACATGGGCAACTTCCTGGCCATCCCACACGGTACGAACGAGGGCAAAGACACGGTGCTTGCGTCTGCGCTCTCGTTCGTCCGCTACGACAATCCGATCGACTGGGGTGGAAACCCGGTTCGGTTTGTTGTCGGAATCGCGGGCAAGGACGGCGGGCATATGGACGTTCTGTCCAGCATCGCCCTCATCTTCAGCGACGAGGAGCAGGTGGATCGGCTCCTCGTCGCTGAAACCCCCGAGGAAGTACTTGAGATCCTCGGCGACGTCAATGCGTGACGTAAGCACCCCATGTCTCTAAAGGCAGTGCACTTCGGTGCGGGAAATATCGGCAGGGGATTCGTCGGTCTGGTACTGCACAATGCCGGATACGAGCTGGTCTTTGCGGACGTCAACGCCGAACTGATCGATGCACTGGCTGGGAGCTCAAGTTACCTCGTTCGCGAGGTGGGTGCCGGTGCATCGACCAGCAAGGTCGACAACTACCGTGCGCTGAATAGTGCGACGCACGAGGCCGATGTGGTGGCCGAGATCGCGACGGCCGACGTCGTCACAACCGCGGTCGGTCCGAACATCCTGCGGTTCGTCGCACCGCTGATCGCGGCGGCCCTGGCCAAACGCGATCCCGCGCGTGCCCCGCTTGCCGTTATGGCCTGCGAGAACGCGATTAATGCCACCGATCTGCTACGTAACTCGTGCGTCGACTCGATCGACGATCCATCCTTCCTTGGGCGAGCGGTCTTCGCGAACACCGCGGTCGATCGGATCGTGCCCGGCCAGCCCGAAGGCGGCGGCCTGGATGTCGTCGTCGAGGCCTTCTTCGAGTGGGCCGTGGAGAAGCAGCCATTCGGTAAGGATGTTCCGGACATCCCCGAGGCACATTTCGTCGATGATCTCGCCCCGTACATCGAGCGCAAGCTCTTCACCGTGAACACGGGACATGCAACGACCGCGTACCACGGCTTCATCGCCGGAGCCGTGTCGATCGCCGACGCGATCGGGATGCCCTCGGTGCTGGCTGAGGTTCGCGCGGTTCTCGCCGAGACCAAGGAACTCCTGGTGTCCAAGCACGGCTTCACGCCCGAGGTGCAACAGGAGTACATCGAGACGAACCTGCTGCGGTTCGCCAACGAGGAACTCACCGATACCGTCGAACGGGTCGGCCGTCAGCCGCTGCGGAAGCTATCGCGCAACGAACGATTCGTCAGCCCTGCCGCGGAACTCGCGGAACAGGGGCTCGCGACGGACGCGCTCGTGCGAGCCATGGGGGCGGCGCTCCGATTCGATGTGCCCGATGACCCGCAGAGCGTCGAAATGCTCGAGCTCCTCGGGTCGACCACAGCGTCCGACTTCGTGGCGACGGTAACTGGTCTCGACCCCGAGCATCCGCTCTTCGCCGCCGTCGTCGCCGAGGTCGCGAAGGCCAAGACCTAGTACTTCCTTGCGCAGTACTTCCTTGCGCAAAGTCGGAAACTGGTGCGGCACGCCGCTCGCGGCGCTCGTCATGCCGCGCGTCACACCCAATTCCGACTTTGCGATGATTCCTACGGCGAGAGATGCTCGGCGAGGGTGGCACCGGCCACCTCGAGCCAGTGCTCTGCTGCGGAGCGAGCGGTGGCCGAAGCCCCTGCGAGGTCGGTCAGTGAGACGGCATCGGTGAACTGGTCCGTCGGCGCCTCGATGAGGCCGGCGACGAGGGCGCTCGCGACGCCGAGGTCGGCGGCCAGCGTCGCGATGTGGTGGGGGATCTTGCCCGAGGCCGACTGCGAGTCGTAGCGGCCCTCTCCCGTGATGACTAGGTCGGCAGACGCGATTGCCGCATCCAGACCGCTTCGCGTGGAGATCTCCTCCGCACCCGACCGAAGCTCAGCGCCCCAGGCGACGAGGCCGAAGCTGGTGCCTCCCGCGGCACCGGCGCCGGGGAGTTCGGGATCGCTCCCCAAAACCCGGGCGAACCGAGCGAGGTTGGCATCCATCACGGCGATATCGGCCGGTGTCGCACCCTTCTGTGGGCCGAACACGGCCGCCGCGCCGGTCGGGCCGAGCAGCGGATTGCTCACGTCGCACAGCACGACGACGCTCTGCGGAGCCGATCGTGCGGCAGACCAGTCGACGCTGGCCAGTGCGCCGAGCCCCCGATTGCCCAACGGGACCAGCTCTCCGGATGCGCCCCGCAACTCGACCCCCAGGGCCGCCAGGGCGCCGGCCCCTCCGTCGGTGGATGAGCTACCGCCGATCGCGAGGATGAGCCGGGTGGCGCCCGCCTCAAGCGCGGCGAGGATGAGCTCGCCGAATCCGAACGTGTGCGCGTCGAGGGGCCGCAAGGGATCGAGCAGGGTGAGCCCGCTCGCCCGCGCGAGTTCGACGACGCCTGTACCGTCCGGGAGCAGCAGCCACTCGGTATCAACGGGGGCGTCGTCCGGTCCGAGCACGCGCTCGGGCATCCAGCGCGCGTCCGGGACGGCGGCCGCGAAGGTGTCCAGCGTCCCCTCGCCTCCATCCGCCATGGGCAGGAGCACGAGGTCGTCGCTGGGGCGAACGGATGCCCAACCCCGCGCGATGGCGGCAGCGGCGACCGTCGCCGACGCGGTTCCCTTGAAGGAGTCGGGGGCGATCACAACGCGGGTCACGACTCAAGAGTGGCACGCGCTCTAGGCTGAGGCCATGAGCGAGCAGCCGGACGCGGGCGTCGCGATCGCCGTTGCCCAGTTCGCACCGACCACGAATGCCGTTGCCAACTTGGCCAGCATCCGTGAACTGACCACAACCGCCGTCGGTCGCGGCGCGAAGCTGGTCGTGTTTCCCGAATACTCCTCCTACTTCGCCCCAACACTCGGTCAGGACTTCGTCGATGCCGCGCAGCCGCTCGACGGCGACTTCGTCGCAGGCATCCGGGCGCTCGCAACCGAACTCGACATCTACATCGTCGTCGGCCTCGTCGAGCGCATCGACGAGGCCGCGCGTTTCTCGAACACCCTGGTTGCCGTGTCGCCCGCCGGCGATGTCGTCGCGACCTACCGCAAGCTCCACCTCTACGACGCGTTCGGGGACAGGGAATCGGCCTGGGTTCGACCGGGTGACGTCGAACCGCCTCAGGTCTTCGAATTCGAGGGCTTCCGGGTCGGTCTGCAGACCTGCTACGACCTGCGCTTTCCCGAGATCACTCGCCGCCTCGTGGATGCCGGTGCCACGCTCGTGCTCGTGCCGTCGGAGTGGGTTCGCGGTCCGCTCAAGGAGGCGCACTGGCGCACCCTTGTGACCGCTCGCGCGTTGGAGAACACGCTGTACGTCGCGGCGGCCGACCACACCCCGCCGATCGGTGTCGGAAACAGCATGATCGTCGATCCGATGGGCGTCGAGATTGCCACCCTTGGCGAGATATCCGATGTCGCGGTCGCCACAATCACGACCGATCGGGTTGCGTCGGTGCGTGCCCTCAACCCCGCCCTCGCCCTGCGCCGATTCGGCGTCACGGAGAAATAGCCCGCACCAGCGTGACCCCGGAAAGCGGGTAGTGCCCACTCTGTCTACTCCCGCGCAACGGTCGTAAAGTTATCCACAGCGGTTGGGAGGCTGCGCATGGGGGAAAACGCGTACCGGGTTTTGGTCGTCGATGACGACCCCGATGTCGCGCTCTACACCAGCACGGTGCTCGAGAGGCGCGGTGGCTGCGAGGTGCGTGCCATCACCAATCCGACCCTCGCGCGCTCGGCCGTCGACGAATTCCGTCCGGATGTGGTCGTCACCGACATTGAAATGCCCGGGATGACCGGCCTCCAGCTCATCGAGCAGCTCCGCGCCGACCAGCCCGACCTACCCATCATCGTGATGACCGCGCACGTGTCGGTCGACTATGCGGTCGGCGCCCTGCGCAGCCAGGCAGACGAGTTCCTGACCAAGCCCATCGCGTCACCCGAGCTCATCAGCATCGTTCAGCGCCTCGCGCAGCAGGGTCGCGCGAACCGGGAGGCGGGCCGTCCGCGCGAGTACGTGCTCGCGGTTGGCGCACACCCCGACGATGTCGAGATCGGCGTCGGCGGCATCCTGGCGGCCCACCGCGAGGCCGGCGACACGGTCGTCATCCTCACGATGTCGCGCGGGGCGAAGGGCGGTGAGCCCGATGACCGCCAAAACGAGTCACTCCACTCCGCGGACCTTCTCGGCGCCCGACTCTTCCTCGAGGACCTCGTCGATACCGAGATCACCAGTACCGGCCCGACCATCGCCATCATCGAGCGCGTGATCAAGCAGGTCAATCCGACCATCGTCTACACGCACAGCAGCCACGATCGCCACCAGGACCACCGCGCCGTCCACGAGGCCGTTCTCGTCGCGGCCCGTGCAGTGGATACGGTCGCCTGCTACCAGAGTCCTTCGTCGACCGTCGATTTCCGGCCGTCCCGCTTCGTCTCGATCGACGGGTTCACCACCAAGAAGATCGAGCTGCTGCAGTGCTTCCAGTCCCAGGCGAACATTCGCAAATACCTCGAACCCGACTTCGTGCTGGCCACCGCCCGCTACTGGTCGAGGTTCTCGAGCGGTAGCGACAACTGTGAACCGCTCGAGATCATCCGCGACGTCGATGACCTCTCTATTCAGGCGCGCTCCCGTCCGGCGGTGAACCGGCAGGCGCAGGCCGGAACCGCGACATGACAAGAGTGCTCGTCACCGGCGTTGGAGGCCCGGCTGGCGTATCGGTTCTTCGCTCCCTGCTGCGACGGCCCGACGTCGAGGTGTTCGCCGGCGACATGGACGGGTGGGCGAGCGGCCTCTATCTCGTGCAGGCCGAGCGCCGTCGCATCCTGCAGCCGGGCCTCAGCCCGGACTTCGTGGATGCGATCCGCCAGCTCTGCGTGGATGACGCGATCGACGTCGTCATCTCCACGGTCGACGTCGAGTTGCCGCCGCTCGCCGCGCGTCGGGATGATCTCGGGGGAGCGGTGCTGGCAGCGCCGTCCGTCGCAACCCTCGATGTGACGCTGGACAAGTGGGAACTCGCCCAGCGCTGCGCACCACTACTTCGGGTCCCCGTCACCCGCTTGCTCAACGCGGACGGCATCGGACTGCGCTGGATCTTCCCGGTCATCGTCAAGCCGCGTCGTGGAGCCGGTTCGCGCGGCGTCCGCCTTGTGCCCGATCGCGCGACGCTCGTCGCGATGGAACCGGACGAGGCGCTCATCATCCAGGAGCACCTGCCCGGCGACGAGTTCTCGGTCGACGTCCTCGCCGACGCGAACGGCAACGTCGTCGCGGCGGTGCCGCGAACGCGCACTCGCGTCGACTCCGGTGTATCTATCGCGGGACAGACCGTCCACGACGACGGACTCGAGGAGACGGCGGCTGCCGTCGCGCGCGCAATCGGGTTGCGCGGTGTCGCCAACGTGCAACTCCGCCGGGACTCCGAGGGCGTGCCCGCACTGCTCGAGGTCAACCCGCGTTTTCCCGGCGCGCTTCCGCTCACCATCGCGGCCGGCGTCGACATGCCGTCGCTCGCGCTCGATCTCGCGCTCGGCAGGGACCTGCCCGCACGGCTCGACTTCGTCGACCTGGCAAACGTTCGATTTCTGGAGGACGTCTTCGTGCCGCCGGGCGAGATTCTCCACTCCGAGAACGCTGCCCACCAGGAGAGCCCGGGCGACGAATGACGCCGACCGTCGATGCCCTGCTGAAGGGCGACTACCACGTGCATTCGACCTTCTCGGATGACGCGCACAGCACGATGTCGGAAAACCTGGCCGCCGCATCCGCCGCGGGTCTCAGCGAGATCCGGCTCGTTGACCATGTGCGCCAGTCGACCACCTGGGTGCCCGATTTCCTGTCTACCGTCGCGGGAGCTCCCAGCTTCGCCGGCCTGAGCGTGTTCACCGGCGTTGAGGCGAAGATTCTCAATGCGCGCGGCGAGCTCGACGTTCCGCCCAACCTCATCGTCGGTCCCGGCGGTGTCGATGCCATCCTGATCGCCGACCACCAGTTCCCCGGCCTCGACGGCGCGTGGACACCCGACGAGACGAAGGCGAAAATGGCCGTCGGGCTGGGCGTGACCGACATCCTCGACCTGCTCATCGGCGCCACCGTTGCGGCCATGGAATCGGTCGAGTGGGGCCAGCTCGCCCACTGTTTCTCGATCCTCCCGAAGATCGGGCTCGCCGAGAGCGACCTGACCGACGAACACCTGGCCGCGTGGGCATCCGCTGCGGCAACCACCGGCACCCTCATCGAGGTCAACGAGAAGTGGGGATGCCCGGGACCGCGAGCCCTGCGCGTAGCCCTCGCGGCGGGCGCGCAGCTTGTCGCCTCTACGGATAGTCACGTGTCGACCGACGTCGGGCGCTACTCGAGGGTTTCTAGCATCCTGAGCACCGCAGACCTGAGCGCCACGGACGAGTCATGAACATCGACTGGGCACTGGTCGGTTACAACACGCTCGTCGTGGTGTTGCTGATCCTGGTGGCGACCGGTGCGATCCCGGTGCTTTCGGGCGCGTTCTCGTTTATCGCAATTCCGTTCTCCGCCGTCAAGAACCACTATCGCAAGGCGGCGCCATACCTTCCCCGCGTCTCAATCGTGCTTCCGGCCTGGAACGAGGGCGCCGTCATCGGCGAATCAATCGACCGGCTCATGGCGCTCGAATATCCGCCGGAGTGCCTGCGCGTCTACGTCGTGGATGACGCCAGCACCGACAACACGCCCGACGTCGTTCTCGCGAAGGCCGCCGCCTATCCCGGCCAGGTGTTCCACCTGCGCCGCGACAAGGGCGGCGAGGGCAAGGCGCATACACTCAACCACGGCATCCGCGTCGTCCTGCAGGACGACTGGATGGAGGCGCTACTCATCATGGACGCCGACGTCATCTACCTGCCGGAGTCGCTGCGCAAGATGACGCGCCACCTCGCGGACCCGAAGGTGGGCGCCGTGTCCGCGTACATCCGCGAGGGGTCGGCGGACAAGAACTACCTCACCCGCTACATCGGGGTCGAGTACATCCTGTCCCAGCCCGCGGGCCGCCGCGCACAGAACGTTCTCGGCGCCCAGGCCTGCCTCGCCGGCGGTGCGCAGCTGCACACCCGCGAGAACCTGCTCGCCATCGGCGGCCAGATCGACACCACGTCGCTCGCGGAGGACACCATTACGACGTTCGAAACGCAGCTCCGCGGTCGCGAGGTCGTCTTCGAGCCGCTCGCCATCGTGCATGCCGAGGAGCCGGGGCAGATCGCGGCACTCTGGAAGCAGAGGCTCCGCTGGGCACGGGGCAACGTCTCGGTGACGGCGAAGTACAAGAAAATCTGGTTCCGACCATCCAAGGTCCACAAGCTGGGCACCTGGTCATTCGGCATCGTCTGGTTCAGTATTTGGTTGCTGCCGGTTGCGATGGTCACGTCATCCATCGGCCTGCTCGGCCTGCTGCTGCTGCACAGCCAACTCGCCGTCATCGTCTTTCGCGCGCTCTGGATTATCGCCGCGATGTCATTCGTGTTCACCCTCGCTCTCGCCGCCCAACTCGATCGAAAGCTGAGCAGCAACGCATGGCGGGAGGTGCTGACCTTCCCCGGGATCATCTCGATGTTCGTGATGCTGACGGCGTTCTTCCCCCGGCTCACCGAGGTCGATCTGCCCGGCCTGTTTGGCTGGCACCTGACCGCGTCGGGTCTCTTCTTCATCACCCTCGCCATCTACATCTGGATCCCCTTCTCGATGGTCGGAGCCTGGCTCGCGCGCGAGGTTGAGAGCACCTGGATCGGGCCGTTCCTCAGCCCGCTGCTCATCTACCTGGTCGGATACGGCTCGCTGTTGTGCGCGATCACATTCGACTCCTACATCAAGGAACTGCGCCACGCCGACGCGAAGTGGGACAAAACGGTGAAGACGGGGAGGGTGGTCGTATGAGTGAGGTCGATCCTCGGCATCCGAGCGCAGAGTTCATCCAGCGAGAACTGGACCGCGATCGCAAACGCGAGTGGTATCTCGTCCCGAAGGCGATCTTTGCCGTCGTCATCGTCGTGCTGCTCGTCGTGGTCCGACAGCTGTACTTCGCATGACGACCATGGTGGGAAACCCCGTGCGCATCCTCGTCGTCGAGGACAGCGATGACCAGCGAGACCTGCTTCGCGCCTACTTCGAGAAGGCCGGCTGCGCCGTGGTGACGGTCAAGAACGCGGAGGAGGCCATCCCGGCCTACACCGAGACCGGGCCCGAACTCGCCGTCGTTGACCTTGTTCTGCCGGGCATGGACGGCTGGGCCCTGGTCGCGAAGATGCGCGCGGATGTCCCCGACTGCGCCATCGCGATCACCTCGGTGCTCGACGTCCGAAAGTACCCGGAGGCCCAGGCGATCCTGCCGAAGCCGTTCACCCGGGCCCAAATCTTGCAGGTGCTCGAAGACTGTGTTCCGAGGTGGAAGGCGCTGTGACCTCCACCGTCGTGATCGCCGACGACGACGTCGATATCCGGGCTCTCGTCAGGATCTCCGCCGTTCGGGCGGGGCTGAACGTCGTCGCCGAGGCCGGCAACGGCGACGAGGCGCTCTCGGCGATCCGGTTGCTCGTCCCCGAATTGGCAATCCTGGATGTCTCGATGCCGGGACTCAGCGGACTCGAGGTCTGCCGGCTGGTACGCGCAGACTCCGCGCTCGACGGTGTCCAGGTTCTCCTGGTGTCGGCCGCTGCGGACGAGACCTCCATTGCCGCCGGCATGCGTGCGGGTGCCGCGGACTATCTCAGCAAGCCGTTCAGCCCACGTGAACTCGCGTCGCGACTGTCGGCGCACGTCGGGGGTACCCGATGAAGCGGCTGTATTCGCGGCTGATCACATTCATCAGCGTCGATCATCCGTCGGTCGGGCTGAAGCAGCTGCCTCTGACGATTGCCTTCGTCATCTCCCTGATTCTCCTGCTGTTCGTCCCGGGTATCCAGATCACCAATCTCGTGCTCGCGACTCTCGGCATCATCCTGCTGTTCGTCGCGACCGTGTTGTCTGCGCTGCTCACCATCCGTCCGAAACTGGACCGCTGGTCGATCGTCATCCCGCTGATCGACTTTCTTGCCATTGGAGCGTTCCGCACCGGCACCGGCGGGATCATGTCGCTCTTCGGCGCGATGGTGGTGTTGCCCGTGGTGTGGGTCGCGGCGGAAAAGGGGCGCCGGTACATCCTGATTGCTGCGGCCGGCGCTGTGGCCGCACTCATCCTGCCGTACGTCACGGGGGCAATCGAGTTCAGAAACGCGAGCGACGTGGTGCGCTGGACCTTCGCCCCGCTCGTCTATCTCTTCGTCGCGTCAATCATCAACGAGCTGGCGCGCCAGTCCCGATCGCAGTTGCACGCGATTCACGAACTGGCGAACGAAAAGGAGCGGATGCTTCAGCGCACGTTCGAGTACGCGAGCCAGCTCGAGGAGAGCGAGGCGAAGTTCCGGGCGGCCGACCGCATGTTCCGTGGTGTCTGGGCCGCCGTGACCGAGCAGTCGGTCATCGGAACCGACGAGACCGGTCTGATTGACGCATGGAATCCGGGTGCGGTCAAGATGCTCGGTCTCTCGTGGCAGGAAACCGAGGGCAAGCGTCACGTCTTCGACTTCCACCTGCCGGACGAGCTCGAGGATCGCGCTCGCGAACTGAACTACCCACCCGGCGCCACCGTGCTCAATCCGGGATTCTCCGCTCTCGTCGAGTCCGCGCGCCTCGGCTCGGCGGAGAGCCGCGAGTGGACATACGTGCGTGCGGATGGCACAACCATCCCGGTGTCCCTGTCCGTCACGCAGCGAGTCAACGAGTCGGGCGCGACGGTCGGCTACCTGTTCGTCGCCGCGGACGTCACGCAGGCTCGAGAGGTGGCCAGGCTGAAGGACGAGTTCGTCGGCCTCATTTCGCATGAGCTTCGCACACCGCTGAGCTCGATCCTCGGCTACCTGGAGCTTCTACGGGACGACGACACGAATCCGCTGTCCGAGGAGCAGGAGCAGTACCTCGCGGTCGCCGAGCGCAACGCTCATCGACTGCTGCGCCTGGTCGGCGACCTCCTGTTTACGGCGCAGGTTGAGTCGGGCAAGTTCCCGCTGGACCTGAAGGATGTCGAGCTCGAGCACATTGTGACGGCCGCGGTCGAGTCCGCTCGTCCGGCCGCCGCCGCGGCCGGCATCACGGTCAACGAGGAGGTGACGGATGCGTCGCCCGTCGTCTACGGCGACCCGGTGCGTCTCGGGCAGGTCTGTGACAACCTCATCTCGAACGCGATCAAGTTCACCCCGAAGGGCGGAACGGTGACCGTGTCGCTCGCGAAATCCGCGACGGATGCGGTCGTCACCGTGCGCGACACCGGGATGGGGATCGCCGCCTCCGAGCTGGACCAGCTGTTCTCGCGGTTCTTCCGCGCGACGACGGCGACCCGCAATGCGGTCCCCGGCGTCGGACTCGGACTGACCATCACGAAGGCGATCGTGACCGCGCACCACGGCGAGATGGGCGTCTCGAGCGAGGAGGGTGTCGGCACCGAGTTCAGCGTCACGCTTCCGCTCGCCGCTCAGCCGGCGGTCGCCGCCGGAAGTTAGCGACAGACTCGCTAGCGACTCAGGGCAAGTAGCTTCGTGCTCGCCAGTTCGATCGACTCCATCTTCTTGCAGTACGCGAAGCGCACCAGCGAGGCGTACTCGTTCGCGTGGTCGTCGTGAACGAAGGCGGAAACGGGCACCGCGACCACGCCGGCCAGGGCGGGCAGCTTGCGGCAGAGGTCTGCCGCGTTCTCGAAGCCGAGAGGGGCAGCATCCGCGACGATGAAATATCCGCCCTGCGGATGCGTGATCTCGAAACCAACCCGCGCGAGTCCGGCCGCGAGCAGGTCGCGCTTGCCCTGGAGCACACCGGCGGCGTGGCGGAAGTACGCGTCCGGAAGCCCGAGACCCACCGCGATCGCGGGTTGGAACGGTGCGCCGTTGACGTAGGTAAGGAACTGCTTGACCGCGAGGATGGCGTTCAGAAGCTCGGCGGGCGCGGTGATCCAGCCCACCTTCCAGCCCGTCGTGTTGAAGGTTTTGCCGCCGCTCGAAATCGAGATCGTTCTCTCTAGTGCACCCGGGAGCGTCGCGATCGGGATGTGTGGTTCGCCGAAGGTGAGGTGTTCGTAGACCTCGTCGGTGACGATCAGGCACTGGTGTGCGTGCGCCAGTTCGACGAGCAGCTCGAGGGTCTCCCGTGCGAATACCGAACCGGTTGGGTTGTGCGGATCGTTGACGATGATGAGTCGTGTCTGATTGGTGATCGCGTTGCGGATCTCTTCCGGATCGGGCTGGAAGTCTGGCCCGCGCAGGGGAATTGTCACATGCTTGGCGCCGGCGAGCGCGATCACGGCACCGTAGGAGTCGTAGAAGGGCTCAAACGTGACGACCTCGTCGCCCTCGCTGGTGAGCGCGAGGATCGTCGCGGTAAGGCCCTCGGTTGCACCCGCCGTCACCAGGACCTCGGTGCCCGGATCCCAGGTGAGGTCATAGAAGTGGTGCTGGTGCTGGGCGATGG
>JAUZFP010000145.1 GCA_030838475.1 Actinomycetota bacterium | reverse complement strand
CGAGTCCTTGAGCAGGATGCAGCCGGCTGTGGCCACCGCGTTCTTGCCCAAGACGACCCGACCGGGTTCCGTTGTGTTATCGGCATAATCGAGCTCGTGGCTCAGGATGATGTTCCTGAGCCCGCCTACGGCCGCGAACGGTCGAAGGATGACCTGCCCGGAACAGTCGACGTAGTGACGGTTCGTGAAAGCCCCAAACTCACCGACGATAAGCTTGCCCACCAATGGGCTGTATCGCTGATAGTCGGGGGCCGCGGTGAACTGATTGAAATTGCCGATGGTGCTTCTCGGGCCCAGCTCGATGCTGGATAGCCGTCGGAAGATGTTGAAGTTCATGATCTCCGCGCCGTCGGCGATCGAAAAGGGCCCGCAATTGAGTACGAGGTTGGGCCCGAGGGCGACATCCTGTCCGATGTGGTTGCCCAAAGACCTCAAGGCCCACAGCTTGAAGCCGCAACTGGGTAAGAGCCAGGCGATCAACGAGAGCCAGTTGTTGGGTCGACGATCTGGCACTCCCGTCCTCCTATGCCGCCGGTTGGATGTGACGACCGTATCAGTATGGTGCGCGTGGTGGCGCTGGTAGCGTCCGCGGTCATCGGGACCACGTAGATCTCGGGTGAAGTCGGCCGGAACATCTCATTTCCCGCGTGCCGACGAGAGACCAACAGACTGGATGAGTGGCTTCCGTTGTATAGGCTCACCGCTGTGAGTTGGGTGATCGGCGAAGCCCATGTGGCCATCATCGACAAGCCGTTCATCCAGGAGCACCCAGTCGCCTCGGCGTGGCGATCGCGACAATACGGAAGCTGGTGACATGCGTCTGCTGCAAGTGGCGGGCACGCTCAACCCAGCCTACGGGGGCCCGTGTGTCGTCGTGAATCAACTCACCCGCAGCCTCACCGATCTGGGCCACTCGATCGACGTGGTGACTTTGGACCCTCCGTCTGCGCCGTGGCTCACGGACCTGCCCGGACCTCCCCGCGGCTTCGGCCCCGGACTCGGAAAGTATGGATACTCCAGGCATCTGAGGCTTTGGTTGGAACGGCACGCGCCTGACTACGACGCCGTGACGGTCCATGGCATTTGGCAATACCAGAGCCAAGCGGTCCGCGCGGCGTGCTGCAGAGCCGGAGTGCCGTATTTTCTTTTTGTCCACGGGGCGCTGGATCCATGGTTCAGGGAGCGCTATCCCGGCAAGCACGCCAAGAAGGCACTGTATTGGCGCCTTTTCGAGCACCGCACGCTTCGCGATGCCCAGGCCGTGCTCTATACCTGCGAGGAAGAGCGACGGCTCGCCCCGAACTCGTTCGCGCCCTACCAGGCAAGGGAGGCCATTGTCGGCTTGGGGATCGAAGAGCCGCCTGGCGACCCGGCGCTACAGTGTGAGGCTTTCCTGTCGGCGAACCCCCACCTTCGAGACAAGCGCATCCTGCTCTTCCTCGGCAGGCTGCATCCTAAGAAGGGGTGCGATCTACTGATCGAGGCATTCTCACGCGTGTGCCATCGCGACGAGAGCTTGCACTTAGTCGTGGCGGGACCTGACGAATCAGAAACGGAGGCGGGGCTGCGAATGCTGGCCGAGTCGCTTCGAGTGGGAGACCGTATCAGTTGGATCGGGATGCTGAACGAAGACGCGAAGTGGGGTGCATACCGGGCAGCCGATGCGTTCGTGTTGACGTCGCACTCCGAGAACTTCGGCATCGTCATCGCCGAGGCCCTCGCGTGCGGGCTGCCCGTCCTCATCAGCGACAAAGTGAACATCTGGCGCGAGATTGAGCGCTGCGGAGCGGGTCTCGTCGAGGGCGATACAGTCGCTGGCGCTACCTCGCTACTGGATCGTTGGATGAACCTGTCGGACTCTGACCGCGCAGAAGCGCGCCGGCGTGCTCAGGCCTGCTTTCTCGAGAACTTCGAAGCGCGAAGTGCCGCACTCGGCTTCGTCGAGTCTGTAGCCGGGGCGATCGGGAAGGCCGGCGCCGCATGAGGCGCTCGGCGAAGCTGATTGCCATCCTGAGGGTGGCGCCGTATCGAGCCGCCCTGTTTCGGCATGGGGTTGCGGCGGCCGTCGAGCATGGGCAGGCGCTGGGGGCGCTGACGTTGCGCACGGTCGTCGATGTCGGCGCCAATCGTGGTCAGTTCGCGCTCTTCGCCCTGCACAGCTATCCCGCCGCGAGGATCATCTCGCTGGAGCCTCTCGCGGTACCCGCCGCACGCTTCCGCCGTGTCTTTGCCAAGGAGCGGCGCGTCACGCTGCACCATGCCGCACTCGGGCCCGAGTCCGGACAGTCCACCATGCACGTGTCGGGCCACGATGACTCGTCGTCTCTGCTGCCCATCACCCCCACCCAGGGACGGCTCTTCCGAGGCACCGATGAAGTGCGCACCGAGACGGTTCGGACCGCCCCGCTGTCTGAGTTTCTTGACGGCGGCTCCATCGAGGAACCGGCGTTGCTGAAGCTCGACGTCCAAGGCTACGAGTTGGAGGCGCTGCGGGCGTGCGGAGAGCTGCTCGACAAGTTCGACTACGTCTGTGCGGAAGGCTCGTTCATGGAGCTATACCAAGGGCAGGTGCTGGCCGATGACCTGATCGCCTGGCTGCGTGAGCACGGCTACGAGCTTGTCCGTAGCTATGGAGCCGTCAGCGACGAGCACGGGCAGACAATCCAGGCCGACATGCTGTTCAAAAGGAGCGATGACCGGC
>JAUZFP010000110.1 GCA_030838475.1 Actinomycetota bacterium | reverse complement strand
CTCATCAACGATGAGACCGGTATCGCAACTGACACGGTCGAGCTGGACAAGTCCTTCACCGACGACCTCGACATCGACTCCATCTCGATGATGACGATCGTCGTGAACGCCGAAGAGAAGTTCGACGTGAAGATCCCCGACGAAGAGGTAAAGAACCTCAAGACCGTTGGCGACGCCGTCAGTTTCATCACTGCAGCACAGGGCTAAGAGCTAACAGCGTCACCTAGCGGAGCCGGCCAACGATTCGTGTGGTCGGCCCGCCACAGGTGCGTCGTGTGAATCAACCCGATAGGGAAACGTAATGACCAAAAAAATTGTTGTCACAGGCATCGGTGCCACGTCGCCGATCGGCGGAACCGCCGCGGACAGTTGGAGCGCACTGCTCGCTGGAAAGTCCGGGGCCCGCACCCTCGATAACGACTGGGCCGAGAAGTACCAGATCCCGGTGAACTTTGCCGCGCCGGCCCTCGTGCCCGGCACGGAAGCACTGGAGCGCACCGAGGCCAAGCGACTCGACCCGTCCGCACAGTTCGCATTGATCGCCGCCCGGGAAGCCATGGCAGACGCCGGCGAAATGGATGTCGCGCCCGAGCGTCTCGGCGTGGATTGGGCCACCGGTATCGGTGGACTGTGGACCCTTCTCGACGCATGGGACACCCTCCGAGAGAAGGGCTCCCGTCGCGTCCTTCCGCTCACGGTGCCGATGCTGATGCCGAATGCAGCGTCCGCGGCAATCTCGATGGCATTCGACGCACGCGCATTCGCTCGCACCGTCGCATCCGCCTGCGCATCCAGCACCGAGTCGATCGCAAACGGCTACGAGCACCTTCAGCTGGGCCTCGCCGATGTCGTCATTGCTGGCGGCGCGGAAGCGGCCATCCACCCGATCACGATGTCCTCGTTTTCCTCGATGCAGGCGCTGTCCAAGCGCAACGACTCCCCCGAGACCGCGTCTCGCCCGTACGACGTCAGCCGCGACGGATTCGTCATGGGTGAGGGTGCCGCTGCGGTCGTCCTCGAAACCGAGGAGCACGCTCTCGCTCGCGGCGCGAGGATCTACGCCGAGATCGCCGGCGGCGGGGTCACCTCAGACTCGTACCACATCACCGCACCCGACCCCGAGGGTCGCGGAGCCGCACGGGCCGTCGCGCTCGCACTGGCGCAGGCCGGTGCGGACCGTGACGAGGTCATGCACATCAACGCGCACGCGACGAGCACGCCGGTCGGAGACATCGCCGAATACGAGGCGCTGAAGGCATTCTTTGGCGAACGTGTGCACTCGATCCCCGTCTCGGCCACGAAGGGTGCAACCGGCCACCTGCTCGGTGGCACGGGCGCCCTCGAGGCCGTCTTCACCATCCTCGCCCTCAAGGAACGCACCGCGCCGCCGACAATCAACATCACCGAGCTCGATCCGGCGATCAAGCTCGACGTTGTGACCTCGCCGCGCAAGCTGGACGCCGGACCGCTGCTCGCGATCAGCAACTCGTTCGGCTTTGGCGGTCACAACGCCGTACTCGCGATCCGTACTTATTAGGCGCCGCCGCCCCTGCGACGCCGGGTGCGCCCTGGAATCAACCGTGCGGCGCCCGCGGCGCCTTCGGTTGCTTGGCTCGGCTTCGCCTCGCGGGGCGCATTACCCCGTTTAGTTGGTTTCTAGGTACGCGGGGAGGCGGCTGAGGCAGTCCGTCCAGCCACGCTCGTGGTCGGCGCGGCTCTCCTCGTCGGGGAAGTTGTCGTGCGTGAGGACAAGGCTGGTGCCATCCCCGTCCGGCTCAATCGTGATGGTGAGCAGCGAGTCCCCGTCACGGTTAGTCTGCGTCCAATTCAGAACGAGTCGCGTGATCGGGTCGATCTCGAGATACGTGCCCTGGATGGAGAGTCCCATCTGCTCTGAGGCGACGCGAAAGATGCCGCCGATCCGAAGATCGATCTCGCAGGTCGAGTTCCATTCGGCGGGCCAGACCCAGGAGACGTATTCGTCCGCGTCGGTGAAGGCCGCCCAGACTCGCTCGGGCGCCGCAGCGATGGATCGGGTCAGCGTGAATCCGTTGTTCATTGTTTCTCCAGGTAGGTGACGAGTGCGTCGAGTCGTTCGTTCCAGAACTGCTCCTGCTCCGTGAGCCAGGCCGTCGCATCCGTCAGTGACCGAGGGACAAGCGCGCAGGTGCGCACTCGACCTCGTTTGATGGTGTGGATGATGTGAGCGGACTCGAGCACCGAAATGTGCTTGCCGACCGCCGCCAGGGTCATGGTCAGGGGCTCCGCGAGCTGGCTCACTGTGAGCTCGCCTCCGCGCAGCCGTTCGACCATTTGCCGGCGGGTGGGGTCGGCGAGTGCCGAATACACCGCATTCAGATTGTTTACCACACGGTAAAGTATTGCAGATGGTTAAGTAATGCGAAAGGCCCGCAACCAAAAGAGGTCGACACCGCTGCAGTTTGTTGACCGCGCAGGGGTTACAGGGACCGCGCGGTCAACAAAGTGCAGCGGTGGGAACGAGAAAGGCGGTCGAGCCTTCAGCGAAGACTCGACCGCCCGCGGCACCTAGCCGGTTTTGGGGTAGCTAACTAGGACGTCTGGGGTCAGTCCGACAGGAACGCAAACTTGCCGAGCGGGATGAAGGTTTCGCGATGGCGGCCGGTCGCGTGCGGCAGGAGCTCACGAAGCTCGGAGCGAAAGTCCCTGCGGCGCAGGGCACGACGGCCCTGAAGACCGGTGGCCCCGAGTTCCGCGCCGCGCGCGGCGGTAACGGGTGGAGCGCTCGGTGCGAGGTGTGCCGACATCGCTCTAACCCACCTTGTGGAGCCAGACGACCGCCGAGTCGTCGGTGGCGTGACGGAATGCCTCAAGCTCGTCGTCCCAGGACTGCCCGAGCGCCAGGCGAAGTTCGCGGTGCAACTCGAACGCGTCGGAACCCGCGGTCTCCATGGCGTACCGGACTCGATCCTCCGGGATAACCACGTTGCCGACGGTGTCGGTCTGTGCGAAGAAAATTCCGAGGTCGGGGGTGTGCATCCAGCGGCCACCGTCACTGCCGGCGCTGGCATCCTCGGTCACCTCGTAGCGCAAGTGCTCCCAGCCGCGAAGAGCGGAAGCGAGAGCGGCGCCGGTCCCCCGTGCGCCTTCCCAGTAGAATTCGGCACGTTGCGAACCCTTGAGCACCGGCTGGTCGTCCCAGTTGAAATTCACGGCGCGTTCGAGGGCGCGCCCAGCGGCCCACTCGATGTGTGGGCACAGCGCGCGCGGTGCGGAGTGGATGTACAGAACCCCGCGTGCAACTGCACTGCGTGCATTTGAAGCAGTCACGGTTTCTCCATTCGTTCAGGTGCGACTTCCCCATCGACCTAATGAACGGATATCCGTGTATTGATTGAATTATTGCCGATAATCGGCGGAAATGACAAGAGTGTCATTCGCGCGTGTTGGTTATTTGCAGTTTGCCGCCTGCGCCGGGGTCAGCAGGGAACCGGTCTTCTGACTGATGACGACGAGCAACCCGTCGGTCGACTGGCTGTACAGGCAGCCCTCCGGGGCCTCCGTGCCGCCGGGGCAGGTCAGGGTCGAGAGGATCACTCCGCTGGGTGACTCGACTGTCACGGTCGCACGCCGGGGCGCGAGTTCTCCGCACAGGGTTTCTGCGGACTCGGTTCCGTCACTGGTGTAGTCGGTCACGATGCTGGGTGCGACGACCGCTCGGGGCACCGGCGCGGTCGCGACGTGTTCCACGGCGGGGCCGATGGCGCTCGAGATCTGCACGCCCCAGAGCGAAAGGAGCACACACAGGGCGGCGGCGAGAAACAGCCACGCGATCGTGAATCGCGTCGTTCCGTGCTCGCTGCGCTGCATAGGACTATCTTCCCGCCATCCGCGCGCCTCGCACCCGATTCGGTCACTTTCGTCTAAATAGGTACTGCGTAACCACTTAATAGGTAGCGCACAACCCGAAAGGCACCGTGTCCGTTCGCCTCAGCCTTCTCGCCCTCCTCGCCCAGGGCCCCTGCTACGGCTACCAACTGCGTACCGAACTCGACTGGCGAACCGGCTCCCAGGGGCCGATCAATGTCGGCCAGATTTACAACACGCTCGACCGGCTGGAGCGGGACAAGCTCATCAGTAAGACGGGCGAAAACAACTATTACGAAATCACTCCCACGGGTCGTGCCGCGGTTGATGCGTGGTTCGCGACGGCGTCGCCGCCCTCCGAACTGCCGGCAAAACTGGCCCTCGCGGCAACGCTGCCGGGTGTGGATGTCGCTTCGGTCATCCGGATACAGCGGGCGGCCGCCCATGGAGCCCTGACTCGGGGACCGCTGCCGGCCACGACGCCAGAGCTCAGCGACGCGATCATTGCTGCGGCGGTCTCGAACGCCGCACTCGCGGAGCAACACCTTCTGGCGGAGGTGGAGCGCCTGGTCAGCCTCGGGATCGAACCAACGCCGCTCTCGGCCGAGATTCCCAAGCGGGGTCGACCGGCGAAAACGGCGAACTAGCTATTTCGCCTGGCCGTAGTTGTCGACGGTCGCGACAGTGAGGGGGAATTCGACGGGGAGAGCGCCGAACAACAGTCGACCGGCATCGGCGGCTGCCGCGCGCACCTCGTCCGCCACCCGATCGGCAAACGCCTCGGGTGTGTGTACGACGAGCTCATCGTGCAGGAAGAAGACCAGATGCGGAGCCTCGGTAAACCAGAGGTCGCCGGACAGTTCGGTGAGACGGTTGCGCAGGCTGGCCATCCAGCACAGCGCCCACTCCGCCGCGGTGCCCTGAACGATGAAGTTGCGCGTGAATCGGCCCCAGCTGCGCGCATAGCTTCTGGCCCGGTCCGCGGCGGCCGGGTTCGCGTCCTCGCCGTACGCATCGTCCTGAAGCTCACGCCAGGTCGTCCCGGGCAGCGGTGAACTCCGGCCGAGGCGGGTCGAGACGATCTCGCCACGCTCGCCAGCGCGTGCCGCGTCCTCGACCATCGAAATCGCCTTCGGATAGGCCCGCGCGAGTTGCGGCATTAGTCGACCGCCGTCGCCCTGCGTGGCGCCATACATGGCACCGAGCAGGGCAACCTTCGCGTGCTCTCGGGTGTCGATCGCGCCGCTGGCCACGATGCCGGCATACAGGTCGCCCGCAGCGCCCGCGGCCACCATGTCGCGGTCTCCGGCCATTGCGGCAAGGATGCGCGGCTCGAGCTGGGCAGCATCGGCCACCACCAGCTTCCATCCGGCGTCCGCCACAGCCGCCCCGCGAATCTGCTTCGGCAACTGCAGTGCTCCCCCGCCGCTCGTCGCCCATCGGCCGGTCACCACGCCACCGACAACGTAGTCGGGCCGAAATCGACCGCCCTCGACCCACGTGTCGACCCAGTTCCAGCCGTTGGCGCTGGCCAGGCGGGCAAGCTTCTTGTACTCGAGGAGGGATGGGATGGCGGGATGCGTGATCTTCTTGAGCTCCCACGATCGCGTACTGGTCGCCAGCACTCCGCCCCTGGCCAGCCCCTTGAGGAGTTCGGCTGGCGAATCGGGGTTGAGATCGGGCACGTCGAGCAGTCGCCTCGTCTCCCCGAGCGCCGCCTCGATCCTCGCGGGACGCTCGCCCGGCTTCGGGCGGGGGCCGAGGAGATCGGCGAGAAGCTCCTCGTGCACGTCGGCCCGCCACGGCATGCCGGCGAATCGCATCTCCGCGGCGATCAGGGCGCCCGCAGACTCTGCGGCGAGCAGGCGCTGGATGCGCCCCGCATCGGCAGAGGTGGCAATGGCATCCTGCTGGAGGGCCCACTCCGCGACGGGGTCGGCATCGACTTTTCCCCCGTCCTCGTCATCGAGCGCGAACAGTGCCCCGTCGGGTTCGCGGTGCTCTCGCCGAGGCCGATCCCATGGGCCGACAGCGGCCCGCGCCAGTTCCGACCCCGCCGTGAGCGCGGAGTTGCGGAGGATCGCGTGGCTGAGTCTCAGATCGACGCAACGGCCAATACGCACGCCGGCCTCGAGCAATCCCGGGTACCACGTGGTCGTGTCATCCCATACCCAGCGCACATTCTCGGCGTCGAGCACGCGCACGCGACGGGCAAAATCCGCCCGGCATACTGTCTCGGACTCGCCGCTCTCGGGGCGCAACACAACACCCTCGGATGCGGCGCCGACCACGATGTGCACGGGGGCAAGTCTGCCCTCCTGTGCAGACATCTACTCCTCGTGGAGGAGTGAGCCGTCTTTCTTCAGGACGTTCTTCTCCCCCGCCTCGATCGGCACCGGGAACCGATTCTGTTTCGGCGGCAGGGGGCAGTTGAAGTTGTAACTGAATGCACAGGGAGGCAAGACCGCGCGGTTGAAGTCGAGCGTGATGGTGCCGTCCGGGTTCGGAGCGAGAAAGAGGAAGCGCCCGACAGAGTACGTGCTGACACCGCTTGTTCCGTCGGCGAAGACCAGTTGCAGCGCGCGCCCCGATTTGAAGGCTGCCAGGTCGTAGTCGACACCATCCTTCGAGAAAGTAATCGAGCCCGGGACCACTTCGGCTCGCGTCGAGCCGTCCTCCTTGAGGTGCTCGAAACCGACCGTCATCCCTCCCGGGATCTCGGTCCAGGCTGCGGTGATGACCCACTCCGGGTTGTACGGGAATGCATCGATGGAACCGAATTCCTGTATGCCCTCGGAGTTCGCATCCCAGACCCGGAGCGCATACGCACCCGCCTCGCTGGCGATGACAAATCCGGTAACCGTGTCGCTGAACGAGATCTCGCTCGGATTCGGGTCATCCTTGCCGCGAGCGACGGCAGAACCATCGACGAGAACGCCATCGACGACGATGTTGTCCGCGGCGATCGCGGTCACCCTCAGACCGGATTCTCCATCCGGCAGGGGCGCCCAGACTCCCGGGACACCCCAGATCGTCTGCTCGGAGTCGATCCACTGCGTGTTTACCAGCGCGAGGCTGCCCTTGGGCTGGACAACGGAGAGCTCGCGGCGTTCGTGATACGTCGCGTATGCCTGCTCGTGGGTCGGGGTACTCGTGGCAGCGTCAGTCATGCGTTCCATCCTCGTTCAGATCACTGACGTCAACGTCGAACAACACGGAAAAATTGCGCCATCGCGAGGGGCAAGGCACCAGTGCGGCCCTCCGCCCACCCGAAGGGCGCGGGCCGCACTGGTTTTCCTCTACCTTCGCCCTACAAATTCTCGCGAAGCAGCGCGGTCGATGACCCGGTCACCCGGATCTCCACACTGCTGATGTCCCCGTACGCGATATCGGACGAAGCTGACAGACCCGTGGCATGCGGGCCAACGGAGGTCCAGCTGGCGACGACGGTATGCGCGCCGGACTTTTGGACAACCACCAGGTCATAGGCGACCGGCGAGTCATAGATTCCGGTTGCTTCCGGATACGTGCACGACCAGTCGAAACGCGTCCCCCAGCCCTTCTTGGTGATGCTCATCGACGCCGTTACCGCGTGCTGCTGGATGGGGACCATCGCGATCGTGGCCGCGACGGGGGTCTGACCTGCTGTGTAGACCACCCCGCCGGCCGTGATCAGCGCAACGACCGCGATGGCGGCCCCCAGCATTCCCAGACGGATGCGCCGACGACGACGCGACGCCACGAAGGCGAGTCTCTGCACCAGTCCCGGCGCGTGGACGCCCTCGCGCAGGTGGTCATCGACGCCCACCGCGACGTCATCGTCGGCGAGGAGCGCGACGGCGTCCTCCGCAGACAGCTTGCTGAGGATGCCCGGAATGCCGGCGAACTCCGCGACGGACGCCGAGCAGACGGGGCACGTCGCGAGGTGCTGCTCGAAGGCGCGGCGATCCTCGGAGTCGAGCGCACCGAGAACGTATGCGGCGTCCCAGTCGCGGAAGCGATCGGTCGTGTCAGTCACTGGGTCACTCCCCTTTCTTGAAGCGCGATCCTCATCGCGCGAAGTGCGTAGTGCAGGCGGGATTTGACGGTCCCCTCCGGCAGATCATTTCGTCGGGCGATCTCCGCGACCGACTGGCCAAGGTAGTAGGCGCTGACAACCGCGGTTCTGTGTTCGAGTGAGAGCGAGGCGAGCGCATCCGCAAGCACCCAGGAGTCGAGAACAGCGTCGGCGCCGTCCGGTGTGCCGGGATCCGGCAGGTTGTCGGTAAGAATCTCTCGCGCGTGACGAGCGCTGCGCCGATCGTCGATCACGATGTTGCGGACAACGGTAAATAGCCATGCTCGGGCGGATTCATCGCTTTGCTCGAGGATGGCCGGCTTCTTCCATGCGCGAAGCAGCGCCTCCTGCACGACATCCTGCGCGAAGGTGTAGTCGCCCGTGAGCCGGAGGGCGAACCGCAGCAGCGCGGGACCGTGGGCATCATGGATCGCCCTCAATAGCTCTGACTGGTCCGTCGCCACGTTTCATGCCTCCACCTCGTACAACGAAGTTTGCGCGCAATCGGTTCAATCAAGCTGCTAGCATCCCGATAATCGCCGGTACCCGATCCGTCGAAGCCTGGATCGCCCGTGAACAAGTCCCACCGCGCCGCAGCGGCATTCCTGCTTGCCGTGTGCGGGATCTTTGGCGCTGCGCCATCCGCTACGGCGTCCCCCACACCGTCGCCGTCGCCCGCATCCGGCACGGCCACGTACGTCGAGTACACGGGCCACAGCACGGAAAGCTCGGAGGAGGGCCACGTCTTCCCGGGTACGTTTCCGTCTCACATCCGGATCGACTGCGGGAGCGGCGATTGTGTCGTGACCGTGCTCACGATCGACGACGCCTCTGAGGGCGGCGGCATCATCGACATGTCACAGGGTCGCCGACTCGTCGTGATCAACGGGAAAGGCTCGCTCACCCTGCCCGCCGTAGGCGATCTCTGCGGTCCATTCTGGATCAGCGCAGGAGTGCTGACCATCGACGCGACGGCGACCGGATTCACCGGCGTTCGCACCTCGCCGGTCGACAGTCAGGTCGACTGCCCCGGAGGCGGCTCGGTCGAGTCTCCCCCCTTCGTCGCTACCGCGATTGCGACGCTGTCGGGTGGCAATCCCTGTGTGCTCGACGGCTCGTGTCCTACACCGTCACCGACGGGGACTCCGATCCCCGTCTCCGCGGCGTCGCCGCCGACGAAACCCACCCATTTTTCCTCGCCGAGCACGCTGAGCACGCTCCCGACCCTGAAAGAAGCGCTTACGGCTCACAACGCACTGTGGGCCGCGGCGATCACCGTGGTTCTCGTGCTGCTCGTGGCCTTTCCGACGCACCTGTTCAACACCGCAACGGGAGAGGCCGCCGAACGGGTGAAGGCGTGGTGGGCCGGGCGACGACCACGGGTCCCGGCTCGGCGAGGTGGCGTCAGCGAGGTCGAGTACCGGGGGTGGCCGCTCGCCGCGGCCGGCGTCCTCATTGCCAGCCTGATCTCATCCTTCATCGACCCCGGGTTCGGCTTCAATCCGAGTAGCCTGCGCGTGTTCCTGTCGATCCTCGCTTCGTTCCTGCTGGATGCCGTCGCCGGCTGGTTCCTGCTCATTTATCTCGTGCGTCGCTCTCGTCCCCGCACCGCGGCGACGTTCCGTTTCTCGCCGGCGAGTCTGCTCGTCGTGCTTGCCGCCGTGGTCTTCACACGGGTGACGGGATTCGCGCCCGGAATCATTTTTGGTCTCGTCGCGGGAGTCGCATTCGGTGCGGTACTGGCGACGGCGGAGAAGGCGCGTATTGCCCTGGTCGGACTCGGCTACTCGTTTGTCGTCGCGGTGATCGGCTGGGTGGGCTACAGCATCCTGAGCACCACCGCGGGTGCCCATCCCGGCGGCGGGATCGTGTTCCTTCAGGAGACGCTCTCGTCGATGGCGATCGGCGGCATCGCCGCCCTTCCCATCGCCCTCGTGCCGTTGCGCGGTCTCACCGGATACGACATCTTCAGCTGGAATCGCTGGGCCTGGGGCGCCGCGTACGCCGTCGGCCTGCTCGGGTTCTTTATCGTCCTGATGCCCCTTCCGTTCTCATGGACGGGCGTACACATCAACCTGATCGTGTGGATCGCCGTCTACGTCGCCTACGGTCTCGCCGCTGTCGCCGCGTGGCTGATGGTGGTGCGGCCCTGGAAGGCAGCCGGGGAGACCGCGCGGCCGTAACACGGGCGACACTCCGCGCTGGTAGCGTCGCGGCATGACACAGGCACGCAGGGCGACGGGCCGCCTGACGCAGGCGCACTGGCGACAGCTCACGGACATCCCGCTGACGATCGCGGCGGCGGTCTTTCTGGGCGCCTACGCCTGGGAAGTTATCGCCGACCTGCAACCGCCCGAAGACATCATTGCCGAGACGATCATGTGGGCGATCTGGGGGCTTTTCGTCGTCGACTTTGTTGTAAGCCTGGTCCTGGCGGACCGCCGCCTGCATTGGTTTTTCACCCATTTTCTGGATTTTCTGATTGTCGCTCTGCCTGCATTGCGACCACTGAGGCTTTTGCGTCTCGTCACCCTCCTGAAGTTTCTCAATCGAGGTGCCGGGCGCGCATTGCGCGGGAGGGTGGTCACATACGCAGCGGGCGCGGCGATCGTCCTGGTATTTGTGGCCGCGCTCGCCGAGCTGGATGTCGAACGACACGCGGTCGGTAGCCACATCCACACCTTCGGGGACTCCCTCTGGTGGGCGTGCGTGACCATCGCCTCGGTCGGATACGGCGACATAACCCCCGTCACGCTCGAGGGACGTCTCATTGCGGTCGGTGTGATGGCGGCGGGAATCGCCCTCGTCGGCACCGTCGCGGCAACTTTTGCGTCGTTTTTCATCGATCGCGTCGCCGTCACCAACCAGATTGAGAACGATGAGACGCAGGATGCTCTCGCATTGCTCACCGCAGAGGTCGCTGCCCTTCGCGCCGAGTTGAAAACCGCCAACAACAGCAACAGCCTGGAGCACTCATGACCAGTTCCGCGCCCGTCTCAACTCTCGAGGGCTGGGCCAGGTCGTCCTTCACGGGCGGCGGGCTCACGCACGACGTGTACGAAAAGGGCAGTGGACCCGGCGTCGTCCTGATTCCGGAAATGCCCGGAATGACGCCCCAGGTGCTCGGGCTGGCGCAGCACCTCGTCGACCGCGGTTTCACTGTCGCCGTGCCCTCCCCCTTCGGCACACCGGGGCAGGAGGGCACCATGGGTTACACACTCCGAACCCTCGCCCGGGTGTGTGTGTCCGCCGAATTTCGGGCATTCGCCCTGAACGCGCACCGGCCGATCACGGACTTTCTTCGCGCGGTCGCCGCTGATCTCGCAGAGAGAACGCCCGGCAAGGGAGTTGGCGTGATCGGCATGTGCTTCACCGGCGGTTTTGCTCTCGCCACGGCAGTCGAGAGCTCGGTGCTTGCGTCAGTGCTCAGCCAGCCCGCGGTTCCATTTCCGACGAGTCGGGCACGCCGCATCGACCCTGGCGCATCCGCGGACGAGCTGGATGTGATCGCCGCACGAACCCGCGACGATGGTCTCTGCCTGCTCGGCCTGCGGTTCAGTGAGGATGGGAACGCGCCACGGGAGAGGTTCGCGGCGCTCAAGGAGAAGCTGGGTGACGCGTTCGAGGTCATCGAGCTGGATTCCTCGGCCGGGAACACCGGTGGTTACGGCAGGGGTGCGCACTCCGTGCTGACCGGCGAGGTGCGTGAAACGCCGCCGAACTCGGCGTACGAGACTCGCGAGCACATGGTTGAATTCCTCCGGAAGAACATCAGCCGCAAGGCTGATTAGTTTTACTCACAGGGCTGACCTGAGCGACCCTCAGCGTCAATAGACTGACGCGCATGAGCAAGAGCTGGAGCATTAACGCGTCCGCATATCTCGCCCGGCGCGACCTCTGCCCGCGATGCGACTACCCGGTGACGACTAACGGGCGGTGCTACAACTGCAGCGCGGATCTTGCTAGCCCGATCGCCGCGCAGATCGTCACAGCGTCCGGCGCCGTGGTCGTAGCGCTCACCGCCAGGCAACAGCTGGTGGATGCGCTTCCCACGCTTCCGCCCATCGCCCCACCGGTGGTTCCGCCAGTCGCAACGCCGCCGACCGTCGACTCAGTGGCGCGCGAGGGCTCGCAGATCAGCGTCCAGTCGGTGCTCGCGATCGTCGGTGCCGCCCTGCTCGCGGTCGCAGCGATCGTTTTCACGTTCTTCAACCCGGACCTGACCAACTTCAGCACACGCACCACCATCGTCGCCGTCACGACGGTCATCTTCCTTGGGGGCGCCTGGCTGCTCGCCCGCGTGAAGCTCCAGTTCTCCGCGGAGGCGATCGGCGCGCTCGGGATGGTCTTCGTCGCGCTGGACGTCTACGCGTTCTCACACAACGCACCGCATGGCGTCAGCGCGCTCGCCTATGTGGGCCTCGGGACTCTCGTTGGCGCGCTCGCCATGATCTGCGTTGCGATTCTCGTTCGCATCCGCACGTGGCTGTGGTTGGGGACGCTCGGGTTGATCATCGCGCCCGCGTGGTTCGGCTACGCGGTTGACACCCAGTGGTCCGCCATCGTTGGGCACCTCGCGGTAGGTTTCCTCGCGTTGGCGGCACACGAACTGGCCCGCCGCCTCGGCGCGCGCTTCGGCAGCGAACTTCGCGCCGATCGCTGGATGGCCACCGTGGTGGAGGTCCTGGTTCTGATCGTCGTGGTGGCCCAACTCGTTGAACTTGCAGACCAGTCCAATGCCACGAGGATTGCCGGCACCCTCGGCGCCCTTGCCATACTCGCCGTCCTGAGCGCACGAAACGAACTACCGCGCTTCTGGAGCTTTGCGGCCGGCGGGTTGTTTACCTTCGCCGCGTTCGAACTGGTGCTGTCGTTGCGTCTGGTTGACTCCGACTGGTTCATTGTTCTTGCGCCCCTCAGCGCGGCGATCGCGGTGACCGTGCTGTCACTTCTCACCCGCGCTCGATCGAGGCGCCCCGATCCGCGAATCTCGCTGACTGCTGTGCTGATCGGTTCGATGGTCATACTCCTCGGTACAACAACCATCGCGTTTGGCATGGCCGTCGTTCAATATGTGCTCCCGCTCACGCCGAACGTGTCCCGCGTGCCGGGCCTCGCCGCGACGCTCGGACTGGCCGCCGCGGCCGGCGGTCTCGTTGCGATCTGGGGGACCTCGTCGCGAGAGGTTTCGGCCGGCTTGCGTCGGGACGGCCTTGTGGTTGGCCTCTCGCTCGGGACGCTGTCTCTCGTTGCCCTCACCGGGTGGGTCGCGCTCTCGCATGTCGCGCAGGTGTCAATCGCACTCGGCGGCGCGCTCGTACTCAGCCTCCTGCTGACGCTCGTTCCCCGCGTCGCCGGAGCCCGAAGAGGCATCCGTGTTCCGATCCTGATCGGCATCCACCTGCTCGTGCTCCACGCCGCAATCGTCGCGTGGTCCGCACCGCTTCTGAGCGAACTGGGTGGAGCAGCGGTCGTCGTGGTGCTGATCGCCGTCACCCTCGCGATGCCGTCCGTGATTCGTCCGGTGCACACCGCCGTCGGATTCGCCTACGCGCTCATCGTGTTCGCCCACGTTCTCCAGCTTGCGCACCTCCAGACCATCGCGATCTTCTGTCTCACCACCACTCTCGCGTCGGCGTCGGCGCTGGTCGTCACGCTCATTCGTCGGGTCGCGGCGAGGTTCTGGTACGCCATCCTCATTGTCACGGCCGTGCCGTTCGTCATCGGCATTGTCGACGTGCTGTTCGAACGCAGCGGCTGGACCGCGCTCTCGACCGGCGTCACCTTTGCCCTGGCTTTCACGCTGGTCGTGACGAACCGCCCCGGTCTCAGCCGCTATCTACGCGGTGCCGCGGCCGGCCTGCTGGTTCCGGCGCTCGCCGTCGTTGTGGTCTGCCTCGGCGCCCAGGTCCTGAAGGTCAGTGCCTCGCCCATCACACTGCCGATCATCGCGGTCATCGTCGCCTGCACTCTGCCCAGCACGGAGCTCATCGGCACCGCGCTACGCCGACGGGGCCTCCCGGATGCCGATGCCCGGATAGCACGCCTGTGGATCGAGATATCGGCACTGATCACCGCCGGGATCGCGGTCATCCTCGCGCTGGTGCGCGCCGCCGCCGGTCTGGACACCAGCCTCATCGTTTTGGTGATCATCGGACTGGGCGCCGCCGCAACGGCGCTCATAACCCACCGCAGGTACGGTTGGATCGTCGCCGCGATCAGCTGGACGGGTGCGCTCTGGTGCTTCTGGGGCATCCACGGTGTCCAGGTGCTGGAGCCCTATCTGCTGCCGCCGGCCATGGCCGCCGCCATCATCGGAGCGATCTCCGTGCTGCGCAAGCTGCCGGGACTTGGCCTCTACTCAATAGGACTGGCGTGCGCAGCGTTACCGTCGCTCGTGGTGCTCATCGGCTGGGGCAACGGCGCCGTGACGCCGTGGCGCGCCTACGGCCTTCTGGCCGGCGCGGTACTGCTCGTGCTGCTGGGTGCAATCGCGGCCCGCCGCCCCGCCGGATCGCAGTTCGGGACGCTCTCGACCCCGACGCTGGTCGTCGGCCTGATCGCTGCAGCGGCCGGGAGCATCGAAGCCGCCCGAGTCGGCGTGGGCGTCGACAGGGTGTGGCTCACCGCGCATCAGCCGGTCACGCTCGCCGTACTCGAGCTGAGCTTCGCCGCCGCAGTGATCGCGGCGATCGGGGGCCGCTTCCTCGTGACGCAGGAGCGCCTGGTGAGCCGTCGCTGGCGATGGGTCTACGTGCCCGCCACGCTGTATCTGGTGATTGGGCCGATCGCCGCAGTCCGACCCGGCTGGTTGACGGTCTGGACCCTCCTCGGGCTGACCCTGGTCGTCCTCACCGTCATGGTGGCGACCGCGGTGCGTTCGAGAATCCGGCCGGTCGCGCTTCCTCCGGTCTGGTTCCTGTTCCTGATCGCGTGGTGCACGGCGGTAGTCGGCTGGAGTGACCGTGCGCTTCGCGTCGAAGCGTTCTCACTCCCGCTCGGGCTCTCGCTGCTGGCCGTCGGAATCCTGGCCATGCGCGGAACGAAGCTGCCCGACCGCAGCCTGAACTCCTGGCCGACTGGGTTTAGCGGCTCCTGGCGACTGCTCACGCCGGGAATTGTGGTGACATTCCTGCCATCCATCCTCGCGACCGGGACCGATCCGCAAACCCTCCGCGCCATTCTCGTCATCGCCCTCGCCCTGGTCGCGATCCTCATCGGATCGCTGCGCAAGCTCGGCGCCCCATTCCTGCTCGGAATTATCGTGCTGCCGCTGGAGAACATCACCGTGTTCGCCGCCCAAATCGGGCATACCATCAGCGCGACGTCGTGGTGGATCACGCTCGCAACCGCGGGCGCCGTCCTGCTGGTGATCGCGGTCACCTACGAACGTCGCAGCGGCGGCGAGCGCGGAGTTGCGGCACGACTGCGGGACCTCCGCTAGGACTCGCGCGCTCTGCAGTCGGTGAGGGGTTCCCCCGATCCGCCTACTCTTTGGGCTTCTGGTCGCGCTCGTCTGCGCTGCCGGATCGCAGCCTGAACACCGCCCAGATACCGACCGCCACCAGGGCGAAGAGGATGAAGAAGACTCCCCATCCGAACAGCGGTGCGCTCTCCGGCCCCCAGTTATCGGAGATCGGCGCAATCACGAAAATCAAGATCACTAGTGCCGCGAAGTACGCGACCGCCCACACCCACTTCTTCCATGCGAAGATCGTGGACCCGTCGAGGAACCGCAGCGGCAGTAGTGAGATGACCAGCGTCGCGAGCGACTCGATCGTGGTAGCGCTGAGCGACTCCGACCAGAGCAGGTTCCAGAAACTCGGGTGGGCCTCGGCGAGGGGTGCCACCGCGCTGTAGCCGAGCCAGGCGGTGAGGCCGAGCAGGACGGTCGCACCAACCGAAACCAGAGCCAGTATCCCGCTGGAACTCCGGTTTAGCTTCGCGCCGTACGCCACACCGATCACACCCGCGAACAGGAACCCCGGTTCGATGTGACCAACCCGGGAAATCAGCGCCGAGACCAGCACGAGGAGAAGGGCCGCCGGCAACGGTCGGAGCGAAATCGGTGCGGAGAATGCTCGCCGCGAGAAAATGCCCGTGATCGCGGGAACGATCAGGTTGACCGCCGCCAGCGACAGCACGAGCGCAAACCACAGCCGTGCGGAACTGCCGTTAAACCCGAAGTCGGGTTCCGCGAATCCGAGGAGGAGTGCGGCGAGCAGGATGATCACGCTTCCCCCGAGCCAGGGATTCACCTTCACCTGCTTGACGCGACGCTTCAGTCCGGCGAACCAGCGGCGGGTCGGCACGAGCCAGCGGAACGCGGTCTCGTAGTTCTCCCGGATGGTGTTCTTGAGCAGCTCCGATGGGAACGCCACGAGAAGGATGAAACCTCCGGCCACCCCACCCGACACGGCAGCTCCGAGCGGGGTGATCTTGGTGGCGGTGATCTTCGGAAGCGTCGTCGAGAACGTCGTCGGCGTGTTCACCGTCGCGACGGGGGCGACCGGTGCGGAGTGCGGTTTCGAGTTGCCGGTGATGGCGAGCTTTCCATCCGTCGGCACCGGCGTGGGATCCGATGTTGGAGTGGCAGTCGGAGTCGGAGTCGGATCGGGGGTGATGACAGCGGGCGTCGCCTCTCCGGGCGGCGGAGCAATGGTGAATGACTCGTTGCTGCTCGGAGCAGAGTTCGTGTCGTAGGCGTCCTTCGTGGTCGCGGAAAGGTGATGGATGCCGAGCGCGAGTTTTGCTGTCGTGCAGGACCAGGTGCCGTCCGCGGCGACCGTCGCGGCGCACGCGTTCGAGCCATCTATGCGAACCTGCACGGTCACTCCGGTGCTGGTGCCCGAGATGATGAGGGTGCGCTTGCCGGTCTTCGAACCGTCGACGGGTGTGAGCACGACCGGCGAAGCCGGCTTGGCGAGGATCGCGATCGGGACCGCCCCCGCGGCCGGCGACGTCGAGTCGTAGGCATCCGTGGCGACCGCCGAGATCCCGTGCGAACCAGTCGACAGCGAGGCGATCTGGCAGGTCCACTGGGTGGCGGTGACGACGGCCGCGCATCCGTTTGCCCCATCGACGAGGACCTCGACTGTGACGCCGGTCGCGCTAGTCCCGGTCACCGTAAGCCCGGTCTGCGAGCTTTGGTAGAAGGCCGACGGCGACGCGATATTCGGCGGCCCGGGCGGGTCGAGAATCGTGACGGATCTCGCGCCGGCGTTCGCGGAATGCGTGCCGTAGCTGTCGCGCGCAAACGCGTCGATCACATGCTGGCCTGCGCCGAGCGACCCGAGGTCGCAGGTCCAGACTCCGGCCGCCGTGGTGCTGTTGCACACATCGGTTCCGTCGACGGTCACATGGACGTCCTCACCGCTGAACGCGGTGCCAGTCACCGCGACCGCGGGCTGCGAGCTCTGATAACCGGAGACCGGCGAGCTGATGGTTGGTGTTGCCGGCGGCGAAAGGATGTCGATCGGGATGTCCCCGAATGGCGCGGACGAATTCCCGTATGGATCGGCCGCGAAGGCATCGATGTCGTGTGAACCGGGAAAGAGGTTGCTCGTGTTGCAGCTCCACC
>JAUZFP010000164.1 GCA_030838475.1 Actinomycetota bacterium | reverse complement strand
TGGCCGGAAAGGTCGCGATCGTCACTGGGGGCGCGTCGGGTATCGGTGCTGCGACGGTCGAGAGGTTCGTCGCCGAGGGTGCCCGCGTTGTCATTGCCGACGTCGGGCGCGAGCGCGGTGAGGCGTTAGCAGCTGCCTGCGGCGCTGGTGCAGTGTTTCGGCAGACCGATGTGGCCGCTCCCGATCAGGTTCGCGCACTCGTTTCGACGACAGTTGAGACGTTCGGCGGCCTGCACGTGATGTTCAACAATGCCGGCACGTCCGGGACCTTCCATCGACGCTTCTTTGACGATGACCTCGCCGACTTCCAACGGATCATGTCGGTCAACGTTCTCGGCGTCATGGCGGGCACTCAAGTGGCAGCGCGCCACATGGCCGCTAACGGCGGGGGGTCGATCATCAACACCTCCTCGATCGGTGGCATCCAGGCCGGTGGCGGGGTGATGACATACCGTGCGTCGAAGGCGGCTGTCATTCATTTCACAAAGTGCGCGGCAATCGAGTTGGCCCACTGGGAGATCCGGGTGAACTGCCTTGCTCCGGGCAATATCCCCACGCCGTTGCTCGCCGGATCGGCGACAGACTTGGACGACGAGGCGACCAAGAGGTTTGAAGCGGCGATTCGTCAGCAGATGCGCGACGATCGTCCGCTCAAGCGCGAAGGCACGCCCGCCGACGTCGCGGAAGCGGCTCTGTACTTCGCCAGCGATCGGTCGCGGTACGTTACCGGAACTGTCTTACCGGTCGACGGAGGCACCGTGGCAGGAAAAGTGGCCGTCCGCCGCTCCTCCGCGAACGCCGGCACCGGAGATCGCGCATGACGGAGCAGGTGGTCGTCGTCATCGGGGTCGGCGGAATGGGGGAGGCCATCGCGCGCCGGCAGGGACCCGGACGCAAGCTGCTCGTAGCCGATTTCAATGAAGAAGCGCTCGAGTCGTTGGCATCGAGTCTGAAGAGCGACGGCTACGACGTGTCGGCACAGCACGTCGACGTCGGGTCCCCTGAGTCGGTGCATGCCCTTGCGCAGGCCGCGGCGTCCGCCGGAGCCGTTACCCAGCTCGTTCACACCGCCGGTCTGTCGCCGACGCAGGCGAGCGCCGAAGCGATTCTGCGCGTTGACCTGTTCGGCGTCGCAGCGGTACTGGAAGTGTTCGGGGAAGTGATCGCAGCGGACGGCGCGGGCGTTGTGATCGCGAGCATGGCGGGTCACATGATGGGAGATCTTTCACCAGATCAACAGAAGGACCTCGCGACGGCCTCCCTCGACCGGCTGCTCGTGCTTTCCTACCTACAACCCGACCACGTCTCGGAACCGGGCCACGCGTATGCCGTTGCCAAGTACGCCAACCGGTTACGCGTCATGGCCGAAAGCGTTCGGTGGGGCAAGCGCGGTGCCCGGCTGAATTCCATCAGCCCAGGGGTCATCGCCACGCCGATGGGCCGCGAGGAACTCGGAGGGGACAGTGGTCAGGTCATGCGCGCGATGGTCGACGCCTCGGGGACGGCGCGGTTGGGGACGCCTTTCGACATCGCCAACGCCGTCGCGTTCCTGCTCGGTCCCGAGTCGACGTTCATCACCGGAACGGACATTCTTGTCGACGGGGGAGTAGTCGCGGCCATTCGGGCGGGCGCGCTGGGAGGCTGATTAAGTCAGTCGCTTGACTTAATCGGTCCACCGGAGTTGACTGTGCCCATGACCACCGCGGCCAAGCTGCGCAACGATCGTGCCAGCACTACGCGTGAGGCCATCCTGACCGCAGCCGAGCGGTTGTTCGCCGAGCACGGCGTATACGCGGTGTCCAACAGGCAGGTCAGCGAGGCCGCCGGCCAGGGCAACAACGCCGCCGTCGGCTACCACTTCGGCACCAAGGCCGACCTGGTCCGCGCGATCGAAAGTAAGCATCGGATACCCATCGAGCAGCTCCGCGAACAGATGGTGGCGCAGACCCCTGACTCGACGAATTTACGCGAGTGGGTCGCCTGCCTGGTTTGCCCACTCACCGAGCACCTGGAAGAACTCGGCAACCCGACCTGGTATGCGCGCTTCGCGGCACAGGCGATGGCCGACCCGACTTACCACAAGATCGTCACCAAGGATGCGCTGGCGTCGTCGTCGCTGGTTCAGGTCATCAAAGGTATCAACGGGTGCCTGCCTGATCTGCCCAACCATGTACACACGGAACGAAACATCATGGTCCGCAACCTCATGATGCATACGTGTGCGGAATGGGAACGCGCACTTGCCGACGGCACTCCGATGCCGCGATCCAATTGGCGACAAGCGACATCCGGCCTCATTGACGCGATCGTGGGGCTGTGGTTAGCACCGGTCACGCCGCAGGATGGCAAGAGCCCGCGATGAAAGTCAAAGTCGACCAAGACAAGTGCATCTCATCCGGACAATGCGTGTCGCACGCGAGCGAGGTGTTCGACCAACGCGACGAGGACGGGGTCGCCTTCCTGCTCACCGAGAATCCCGCGACCGAGCTGGCTGAAGACGTTCGCCAGGCCGCCGCGGACTGTCCGGCCGTGGCCATCCACCTCGAGGAATGAGAACCACCCCATGTCTGACACGCTGACCGGCACGACGACCGAGGCGGCTTCGGCAATCCCGGAATACCCGATGGCCAGAGACGGCGGGTGCCCGTTCGCGCCGCCGCCCGAGGTCTTGCGGCTCGGCACCACCAAACCGGTCGCCCGCGTGCGGATTTGGGACGGAAGCACGCCGTGGCTCATCACCGGG
>JAUZFP010000161.1 GCA_030838475.1 Actinomycetota bacterium | reverse complement strand
TGAACTCGCTCCATAGCAGGTGCGACTCCGACGCGACTCGCGCTGCCTCCGCAAGGTCCCGACGCGCCTGTTTGAGCCGTCCTTGCAGCATCAGGACCGTGCCGCGGTTGAGCCAGATGCTCGATTGATCCCGTGGCTCGGCATAGCCCACGTATTCGACGGCGGCTTCAAAGGACAACAACGCCGCGTCAAGGCGTCCGCCACGAAGCTGTATGAGTCCGCGCTGACAATGCAACAGCACCGCGACGCCGGGGTCGGCGGCAAGGGTTGAATAGTCCTGGGCCTTGTCAAGCGCGCGGAGGCCGCGCTGTAGCGAGTAGACCTCGGCCTCGTTCAAGGCGATGCTGATCCAGACCCTGGCGAGCAGGATGTGCCCTTCGCGCACGGGAAGGCTCGCTGAGTCGATTGAGCGCAACGCACGGTTGAGTGTCGCGAGCGCCTGCGCAGGCTTGCCGAGGTTGTACTGCTCGACGGCTCGTGCGTGCAGTCGATAGAGGCTGTCCAGGTTCTCTCGCAGTGTCTGACTCACACGGCGTTAGATCTCGATCGACGGAGTGATCACCGGGGCACTCGTTCCTGGTTCGGGCGCTCTCAAGATGAACTGGGCGAGGCCGTGCGCGACGTCATCGAACACAAACCGGCCATTGGCATCGGCAATCGTATGCCGACTACCACCGCCGGTTCGTAGCTCCACCGACACCCCACCACCGGGCGCGATCCATCCATCTATCCGGACCCGGTCGGTGGCGATGTCAGCGATGGTGACCATCGTGGTCAGGCTGGCGCTCGTGAACGTGATCGTCTGGCCTTCACTGGGATCCGTCGAACGGATCCCGGCCAGATCGCCTCGCCGTTGCAGTTCCGCGATCTCGGCGTTAAGTGCGTCGAGCGTGACGCCAAATTGGATGCGTTCGACAAGGCCCGCCGGAACAGGGTCGAGCATCTCGTACAGCTCAGCCACGGCGGCGAGGATACCCATGTCATCCGCGTCGATCTGCCCGGCGGTCAGTTCGGCTCGGGACAGGCGACGAGAACGCGGCGTCATCAGCTCTCCCATCCAGGGTCGATAGCAAGTTGTTCGCGAAGTTTGGCGAGGCATCGCCCGCGGGTGGGCCCGATGCTGCCTAGCGGCATGCCAAGTGCCTCGGCAACGGCCGCGTAGTCCGGGCGATCGGCGAAGGCAATCACGCGAAGCAGCGCCTGGCAGCGTTCAGGTAGGCGCGCGATGTGCTGCCACAGCCGACCCGAGCGATCATTGCTGAGCACCAGGTCTTCTGGGATCTCCCGAACCGGGGCTACGAGCTCGTCGTTGTCGAAGTCCGTGGGCTCGACACGATCCGACTGCTTGACGACGCGCCAGGCCTCGCGCCTGGTGCACACAATCAACCACTTCAGGACAGCTTGCGGTTCCGAGATCGAATCCGCGCTGCGGACGAGCGCTAGCCATGCATTCTGAACAACGTCCTCACTAGCCTCACGATCCAGCCGCTGGGCACGCGCGGTATGCCACAAGATCGGCGTGAGGAGCGCGACAAGCTCTCCCATCTTTGCTTCGTCGCCTTCGCGAAACGAGCGGAACAGGTTTGCGGCCCTGCCTGCCACGGTCTCGGGCAGCGGGTCGGCCCCGATCATGGCGAGATCTCCACAAGATTCGTCAACGCCGCCCAGGACCTGGAAACACTGGACGCGCTGTCGAGCGCATCGAGCGACCCGCAGCTGCCACCCACCAATTCTTGAGCGATCTGGCCCCCGAGAATCGGCGCAGAGAAAGACGTCCCGCTCCAGGTGCCGAACCCACCCGAGAAATCGTCGAGGTCGATCGTCGCGCGGATGCTTCCGTCTGGCATCTTGACTCGAATCGAGGGCTGCTCGGAAGCATTGAACGTCTCGGGGAACGTGCTAACGAGCGCAGCGCCGGGCCGGTGGCACCGTACCCAGTCGCCCGCATTGCTGAATAGCGCAATCGTGCTGTCAGGGTTGAGCGCGCCCACACTGATCAGTGGGACGCAGGATGCGTCAAACCCACCTACGTAGCCGCCTGTATACGGCGTAAAGGCGGCTGGCAGCATTGGGCGGTCTGTCGAATCATTGCCGGCCGAAGCAACCACTGCCACGCCACATTCGCTCAACACGAACAGCGGTGCGAATATGTCAGGGTCAAAGGCCCAGTCCTCCGGCTGCTCGTGGTAATAACCGAGAGACAGTGACACAACATCGACAATCTGGGTGGCATCGCCCTCGGCTTGCGCGTGGAGCTGACGCAGCGCTAGAAGCTTCAGCGCATTCAGTAACTGGCTCTCGGGCACAACGCCGTCGCTGTCCATGACCCGAATGGCCAGTATGTCCGCGTCTGGACACTTCTGGCGAATGAGCCCGGCGATGAACGTGCCGTGGCCGGAATCGGCATCGAGCAGGCCCTCGTAAGGATCGTCGATAACACCAGTGTTCTCTGGGTCGGTCGACGGTGGCCAAATCCCGATCGGATTGCCCTGCACGGTCGGAAAGCGGTCCACGATCGCGGCCGGCAGCCAATCGTGCTGGCCCACTCCGGTATCGAGAATCGCAACAACCGGACGGCGGCACGACATTTGCGCGAGCTCCCGACGATGCGGCGGGTGGCCAATCCACGCGACAGGCCCTCTGCCACCCAGACCGGGGACGTCGTATTCGTCAGAACCGACCCCGCCGACGTGCGGGACACCACCGACGTGCGGGACACCGCCGACGTTCGGGTTGGCGAACATGAGGTGATCGAGAGCCACTTGCTTGTGGCCGGGATGGCCCCGTCCGACGAGTGCGCGAAACGTCTGCAACACCAGCCATGCGTCAGCCGGCGGAGAGACACCCTCTTCCGCCACCACAAGACGGACCGTCTGCGAGAAGAAGATCGGTGAGTCGCGAAACCCCGAGTAGCGCGCAAGCTCA
>JAUZFP010000043.1 GCA_030838475.1 Actinomycetota bacterium | reverse complement strand
CAGTACGGGATGATCGAGTCGGACCAGAAAGTGCTCAAGCCCTCATCGTAGGCATTACCGCTCTGCGAGACGATCGTCTGGATACGCTCCGGGTGCTTCAGGAGCAGCTTGAAGCCCACAGGAGCCCCGTAGTCCTGGATGTAGATGCTGTATTTCTTGACGCCGATGCTATCGAGGAAGTGATCGATCAACGTCGCTTCGGCGTCGAAGGTGTAACTGAACTTATCGAGCGAGGGCTGCTCGGTATAACCGTAACCGGGCATGTCGGCGGCGACAATGTGGTACTTACCCGCGAGCTTGGGAATCAGGTCGCGGAACATGTGCGAGGAGGACGGAAAGCCATGGAGCAGCACCAGGGTGGGTCGCTGCGGCGAGCCGGCTTCGCGATAGAAGACGGAGATACCGTCGACTGTTTGCGTTTTATAGCGAACCTGGGAAACCGGCGGTCCGCCGTCCTGGGCCAGTACCGAGTTCGCGAGGAACAACAGTCCCAGGACCGTCGCCAATCTAACCATATGTCTCATCTGCCTTATCTCCCATGAGCGTGCAATGCCCTGCCACCCCATCATCAGGCGAAATTTCGAGCAATAAAACACCCGTTGGAGTCTTGCCGGGTCACCGGTGACACCCTTGCGCGGGTCACCCGCATCGGTGTAATAATTTGCCCGCCTGCTGTTGTGACGGAGTTGTCCGATGAAAAGAGAAATCATTCGGGTTGAGCCGCTATCAACCTACCTGGAGAAGTGGAAGGCCCCGACTTCGGCGGTTACCCGCCATGGCGACACGCTCTATGTCTCGGGCTTCCCCCCGTTCGATCCGGCCACCGGTGAGGTTGTCGACGCGCCGCTCGAGCGTCAGACGGAGCTGGTCTTGGAACAAATGAAGCTGTGCCTGGAAACGGCGGGCTCGTCACTCGAAAACGTTTTGAAGTGCACTGTCTATTGCACGTCAGTCGATAAATTCGCGGCCGTGAATGCGATCTATGCCCGTTATTTCCCGAAGAACCCCCCCGCCCGGATGTTCGTGTGCGTAGTGGCGTGGCCCGGTCATTTTGACATCGAGATCGATTGTGTCGCGGCGGTCTGAGAAGATTCACCCAGTTGAGTGAATCCTCCCCGCGCCGAGGTGATCGAGGATAACCCGACCGACGCTCGACTCGGGACGCGTGCGTTTGCCGAGTCGCCCTTCCATTGGCGGAGTTGTAGCTATGTCCCATCACTTCGACACCCAGCGCGCGAAGAGCGACCCAAGCATGAACATATGCGATATGTACCTGTTCGAAGGGGCTCCGGGACACACGGTCATGGCCATGACCACGAATGCCGACGCCGGCATCTCGGCCCCCGACACGTTGCCGAGTGAAGCGCTTTACGCGTTCCGCTTCGATCTCGACCAGGACGGGCGCGAGGATGTCGTGTTCAAGTTCAAACTCGGCCAGCCGCGGCACGCGGACGCGGCAGAGCATGTCCACGTCCAAGCGTTCGAAGTACTGCGCGCAACGGCCCAGGACATCGGTGGCCATGGTGGCGAGGTGTTGCTCGCGGGTGAAACCGGGCGGCCGCACTCGCACAGCGGGGTCCAGGCCTTCGTCGGTATCGCGCCGGAACTGTGGGCGGCCGATGCGGTGGCTTTTTTCGACTTCCTCACCGGACTCTACTCAAAAGGCCGGTTCGCCGAGGAAGCCTTCTCACATCGGAAGAACTTCTTCAGGAATCGCAACGTCATGGCTCTCGTGCTGGAAGTGCCTAACAGCCTCATCGGCGGCGGCACCGTTCACGGCTGGGCCACAGCATCGCTCTACGGTCACGCGCCCGAAGTGCAGATCTGCCGTTGGGGACTGCCCCTGTTTACGCATTTGTACTTGTCCGATCCGAAGAATCCCGCGCTGGTAGAGACCTTCCACGCGACCTCCCCATGGCAAGACGTCGTCCATTTCTCCGACGCGGTAGCGACGTTCGCCGGGCACCTCAGCGAGCGCGCCGGCTCGAGCGCCGACCCCGCCGAGCACGGCCGGAAAGTCGCCGCGCAAGTGTGTCCCGTCATGCTTCCCTATGAGTTGGGCACCCGGGCGACCTTCAACCAGTACCGCTTCAACGGTCGCCCGCTGGACATCGATGCGTATGACGTGATGTTGACGCTGGGTGCAAACAAGGCCATCGCCGACGGCGTGTCGCCCGACCGCGAGCGGATAATCAACAGCTTTCCCTACTACGGCGCGCCCTACAACAAAGCCGAGCAAGCCGACCTCGAGCCCATCTCGACCGGATTTTACGACCAATAGGACCTGCGCTCTGCCGCGGCCTGGGCGATCGCGGCGTGGACAACCGCGGCGGGGGGGACGTCGCAAGGCCGGTCCACCGCTGCACGGGGTGGCCGTGGGACGCTATTGATCGATAAAGCCGCGACTCACCGCAATGCTGACTGCGTGGGTCCGGTCGTCGGCTTGAAGCTTGGCCAGGATGTTCTTGATCCGTGTCTTGACCGTCTGCTCCGAGACATTCAGCTCCTCGCCGATGACGCGGTTCTTCTTCCCCGCCGCTATCAGGCGCAACACGCTCACCTCCCTGGCGCTCAACAGTTCGGTGCCCCGGTGAGTAGCCACATCCTGTGCAACGTCGGAGCCGAGGTACCTGCGCCCCCGTGCGACGTCGTAAAGGGCTCGAATGATGTCATCTCGCCGCGCAGTCTTGAGCAGATACGAACTCGCCCCCAGGTTGAGCGCGCGTGACACCCGCGCGTCGCCCGCAAATGAGGTCAACACGACGAACCGGGCATCGGCATATTCGCTGCACAAGGTTCCGATGACACGCAAGCCGTCAACCTTGGGCATCTGCAGGTCGATTAAGGCCACATCAGGTCGATGCTCACGGAACTTTGTCAGACATTCGGCGCCATCGGCCGCTTCCGCCACGACCTCGATACCGCTCTCGGGCTGCAGCATGAAGCGCAACCCGTCCCGCATGAGCGGGTGGTCATCCGCGATCAGAACTCGAATCGGTTGCCCGGATAGGCTCACGGCGTTCTCCTCTACTAGGCGAAGCTTCGCACCATTTACACTCCGCGGCGAGACTGCGGCGCCACTCTAAAGAGTGAATTCCCGGCCTTGCAGCGAACGGCCACGCCCGAGCTGTCCGAACGGAAGACCCGATCGAGTGTTTTCGACAGATTTCCTTTGTGCGATCTTCGGTAGCCCCCTCCCTCACGAGGCGACTCTATGTTTTCGGTAATCTTCGAGGTTCGTCCGCGACCTGAGCAGTGGGACGCTTACCTCGGCAACGCCAAGATGCTGCGTCCCGACCTCGAGAAGATCGACGGCTTCGTCGACAACATCCGCTACCGCAGCATGACCCGCGAGGGCTGGATCCTTTCCCTGTCCGGCTGGGCTAACGAGAAGGCGCTGGTCCGCTGGCGGACGCGGGCGCGGCATCACGATGTACAGGAGAAGG
>JAUZFP010000088.1 GCA_030838475.1 Actinomycetota bacterium | reverse complement strand
TGCCGCCGGCGGTCACGAAGCCGGCCCGCGTGGCGCCCTTTCCCGCGATGGAAATCTTCTCCGGCCTCACCGCAAAGGAACCGTCGCGACCGAAGATCGCCTTGGCCGCAGCGCCGGTGAAGATGTTGGACGACCCGACGAAGCCCGCGACGAAGGCGGTGGACGGATGTTCATAGACGTCCTCCGCGTTCCCGACCTGTTCGATGCGCCCGTTGTTGAATACTGCGAGCCGGTCGCAGAGTGTGAGCGCCTCGTCCTGGTCGTGCGTGACGAAGACGAACGTGATTCCCACCTCGCGTTGAATGGCCTTCAGCTCGAGCTGCATCTGCTCCCTGAGCTTGAGATCGAGGGCTCCGAGCGGCTCATCCAGCAGCAGGACCTTCGGACGATTCACCAGCGCGCGAGCGAGCGCGACCCGCTGGCGTTGGCCCCCGGAGAGCTGGTTGGGCCTGCGTGACCCGAGATCGCCAAGCCTGACCATGTCGAGTGCCTCGCCGACCCGGCGAGCGCGCTCTGGGCGGTCGATGTGCTGCACCCGGAGGCCGTATTCGATGTTCTGCGCCACCGTCATGTGCGGGAACAGCGCGTAGTCCTGGAAGACGGTGTTTACGTTGCGTCGGTATGGCGGCACGCCGGTCGCGTCGGTCCCGTCGAGAAACACGGAGCCCGCCGTGGGCTGCTCGAAGCCGGCAATCATCCTGAGCACGGTGGTCTTGCCGGAGCCGGACGGGCCCAGCATCGCGAAGAACTCGCCATCCCCAACCTCGAGATCGACCGAATCGACGGCGACGACCGAACCGAAGGTCTTCCGGAGGCCGCGCAGGGAGATCTGCGGAGTCTCGTCGCCGGCCGCGAGTGAGACGCTAGTGGGGGTAGTCGCTGTCTCCGAACTCAATCGGTGCCTCTTCACGAATCTCCGGTGCTGCCCGTCCGATAACCTATACGACCATATGTTTTAGATCCAAGTCAATACAGTTGGACGCAAATACGGAAGGGTGGTCGGAATGACCTCGCCACTGGACGGCATTCTCGTCGCCGACTTCTCCCGAATCCTGGCGGGGCCGCTGGCGACGACCACGCTGGCCGACCTCGGCGCACGCGTCATCAAGGTCGAGCGCCCCGGCTCTGGTGATGACACGAGGCAGTGGGGCCCGCCATACTCGGCGACCGGCAGCACCTACTTCGAGAGCGTGAATCGCAACAAGGAATCGGTCTGCTTCGACCTGGCGAGCCCGGGCGATCGCGCCCTCGCGTTCGAGCTCGCCCGGCGCGCGGATGTCGTCGTGGAAAACTTCGGCTCGGGCGTGATGGATGCGGCCGGCCTGGGCTACGAGGCCGTGCGGGCCGTCAACCCCGGGGTGGTCTACGCCTCGATCTCGGGATTCGGCGCGACCGCGGCACTTCCGGGGTACGACTTCATCGTGCAGGCGGTCGGAGGACTCATGAGCGTGACCGGGCAGCGCGATGGCGAGCCGTTGAAGGCCGGAGTCGCCCTCGTCGATGTTCTCGCGGGAAAGGATGTCGCGATCGACGTCCTCGCGGCACTGTACGCCGGCCAGGCAACCGGCGTCGGTGCGCGGCTGGAGATCGCACTGCTGTCGAGCCTGCAGGCCGCGCTCGTAAACCAGGCGCAGGCGTGGTTGGGTGCGGGGGTGGTCCCCGGCCGGCTGGGCAATGCGCATCCGTCAATCGCTCCATACCAGACCTTGCGTTGCGCCGACGGGTCGCTCGCCGTCGCTGTCGGTAACGACGCGCAGTTCACGAAATTCTGTGACGCGATCGGCGCAGGCGAACTCGCCACGGACGAGCGGTTCGCTACCAACCCCGACCGCGTGCGCCACCGCGACGAGCTCGTCCCACTGATCGAGGCTCGGCTCGCGTCGGCAACCGCGAGCGAGTGGGAGTCGCGGCTACGCGGGGCGGGGGTGCCAGCGGGGCGGGTCGCGACTATCGCAGAGGGTTTCGCACTCGCGCGCGAGCTCGGCCTCGAACCGACGATCGAGGTGACGGATGCTACCGGCTCGATCGTCGGCACCCAGGTGCGTCATCCAGTGCGCTGGTCGCCGCCGCTGGATTCGCGCCGGGATGCTCCCCCGGCCCTCGGTGAGCACGATGCGGCCATCCGCGCGTGGCTCGCACCGCTGCCCGAGCCGACGCCCGGAGTGCGACACTGAAGCATGCCAATGCCGGACAACTCGGACCTCATCGACATCGACTCGCTGCTCACCCCCGCCGAGCGTGACCTTCGAGCGAGTGTCGCCGCATTCGTCGATGCGGAGATTCGACCGGGTATCGCGGACTGGTTCGACCGGGCGATTTTCCCCGTCGAGCTCGTCAAGAAGCTCGGAACGCTTGGCCTGCTCGGAATGCAGCTCGAAGGATACGGTTGCGCCGGACGAAGCGCCGTCGAGTATGGACTAGCGGTGCTCGAGCTGGAGGCTGGCGATTCGGGCATCCGCACCTTCGTCAGCGTGCAGGGCTCGCTCGCAATGACCGCCATTCACCGTCACGGCTCCGAGGAACAAAAGCAGCGCTGGCTGCCGGGGATGGCCGCGGGCGACCTGATCGGCAGTTTCGCCCTCACCGAGCCCACCGCCGGGTCTGATCCCGCCAGCATGGCGACCGTCGCCCGGCGCGACGGCGACGAGTGGGTTCTGAACGGCTCGAAACGCTGGATCGGTCTGGCCTCGATCGCGGCGGTCACCGTCGTCTGGGCGCAGACCGATGACGGGGTGCGCGGTTTCCTCGTGCCCACCGACACCGTCGGCCTCACCGCGACACCCATCACCCGCAAGCTATCGATGCGCGCATCCATTCAGTGCGACATCGAACTGCGGGATGTGCGTCTCCCCGCCGACGCCATCCTCCCGAACGCCAAGGGCCTGCGCGCGGCATTCGAGTGCCTGAACGAGGCCCGCTACGGCATCATCTGGGGTTCTATGGGGGCCGCGCGGGACAGCTATCTCGCGGCGCTCGACTACGCGAAGACCCGGGAGCAGTTCGGACGCTCGATCGCGAGCTTCCAGCTGACCCAGCGGAAGCTGGTCGACATGACGCTCGAGATCAACAAGGGCATGCTTCTGGCGCTGCACCTCGGCCGGTTGAAGGACGCCGGTTCGCTGGAGCCGCACCAGATCTCGGTCGGCAAGCTGAACAACGTCCGGGAGGCGATCGCGATCTGCCGCGAGGCTCGCACGATCCTTGGCGGCAACGGAATCACGCTCGATTTCTCGCCGCTGCGCCACGCGAACAACCTCGAGAGCGTGCGCACCTACGAGGGCACCGACGAGGTGCACACGCTGATCATCGGTAACCGGATCACGGGTGTCTCCGCATTCGACTAGTGACGCGTTCCGGCGGCTTCTTCCCGGAGCAGCCGCCAGCCGACCGCCGTCGACCCGATCAGGCGCGCGCCGTCGGAGGCATCGATTCTGCGCCCCGGCGATCGGAGCGCCGAGGTGGATGCGATGACGCGTCCGGACGCGTTGGTCAACGTCACCGGGTCACCGATGGCGCGAAGCGCGGGCAGGATTCGCCGCTCCCACCCCGAGACCGTCACATCGAGGGCGACGATGCCCACGAACTCTCCCCGCGCCTGGACCGGGAGTGCCACCGTCGTCGCGTACTCGTTCGTGCAGACGTAGTCGACGTAGGGACCGGCGATGTGCCGCTGACCCGTGCGCTCTGGCGTCACGAACCAGTCGGCCGTCGTGTAGTCGAAGAAGTCGGGGGCGGCCGGCTCGAGATTTACTCGCAGCGCCTCCGGGTCGCGATCGGGGACCGACCAGAACCACTCCATCCAGTACGGTGCGTCGGCCAGGAGGTTGGGAGCCGGAACGACGCCGCACCCGGCGACGAAGGAGGGGTGCGCCCCCAGCACGTCGGAGATCGCGCCCCGCACATCGAGCAGGTCGTCGCGGACGATTGGCCCGGCGAGCGACGCGACCCGACCGAACCCCGCCGCGACCGGCGCCAGTGCGGTGAAGAGCTGCGCGACCTCGCGATCGATCTGGGCGAGCGCCCGCTCGGCGGTCACGATCCGTCCCCGTACAGGTCGATCCTCAGCTGGAGGAGACGTTGGGTGTCGACGAGGACGCACTCCTCGGCCAGCTCGCGCGCGAGTTCGGCATCGCCTTTCGCAATGGCATCGACCAGCTGCGAGCGCGAGCGGATGGTCGCGGCCAGCTCGTCGTCGTCGAGCGGTTGCCAGAGCAGGTCGCCGATCTCGACCCGGAACTGCTGCTCCTCGTGCGTCAGCCTGGTCGATTGCGCGGCTGCGGCGATTTCGAGGCCAAGCTGCGCATCCGCTCGCCGCCGGTCACCCGGGGTGGCCGCGGCAATCAGCCGCTCGATCTGGGTGCGAAGGTCTTCGATCTCCTCGGGCAGCGCGCGCTCGGCGGCAAGGCGAGCCGCCATCCCCGAGATCGCGCGACGATGATCGCCCAGCTCCCGGATGTCCTGGGTGCTGAACTCTCGCAGCCGCGGAGGAGCACCGCCGAGGTCATCGTCGACCGGCATGTGAGCCAGCGTTCCGCCCGCTCGTCCCCGCCGGGTGACCACCAGTCCGCGCTCGCGCAGGGTCGCGAGGGCCTCGCGGAGCGTCACGGGCGCGACCCCGAGCCGGCGCGACAGCTCAGACTCCGACGGGAGCTGCTCACCATCCAGAATCAGCCCGAGTCGGATGGCCTGCCCCAGTCGCTGGGCGATCTGGTCGGCACGGCCGGTTGCATCGGTGTCGGCGCTGAGGATGGCGCGGATGGTCGCGGTCGTGAGACCGAACTCGGCCTGGCTTTTCGATGCCATGCGCGTTTCCCGTTTCCTCAATCCGTCGCGATCATTCGCTCAACGACACTACCCGAATGATGCTATTGACATATAAACCTATGGGTTTAGTGTTTAGGCGTCACGATGAAGTGAACCCAGCGCGGGCGCCCGATTTCTTGGAGGGCGCTGGCCCGATCAAGAACCGGAGTCAAGCGATGAAGCAAACCGAGGCACAAATCGAGCAGAACCATAAGGATGACTCAGATCATCTGAAACGGCTGGGCTATCCGCAGGAGCTCCGCCGGGTGCTCGGCTTCTTCGACAACTTCAGCGTCGCGTTCTCCTACCTCTCCCCCATGGTCGGCGTCTACTCGCTCTTCGTCCTCGGCGTCGGCACGGCCGGCCCCAGCTACATCTGGCTCATGGTGCCCGTCGTCGGATTCATGCTCCTGGTCGCCCTCGTGTTCGGCGAACTGGCGAGCCACTATCCGATCGCCGGCGCGCTGTACCAGTACGGCAAGCGAACCGTCGGCCCCGGCTACGGCTGGTGGGTCGGCTGGATCTACGGGATGGCGCTCCTGGTCACCGTCGCCAGCGTCGACACCGGCGTGGTGCCGTACCTGACCACCCTCATCAATAACCTCACGGGCACCAAGCTCGACGGCACCTCCCACGTGGTGATCGTCGTCGTCACCATCGCCTTCATCGTCGTGCAGACCCTGCTGAACAGCGTCGGTGCGAAGGTCATGGGCATCGTCGCCCGCCTCGGCGTCTACGTGGAGACCCTCGGAACGTTCGGCGTCGCGATCGCCCTGGCGATCGTCGGCTTCCACCACGGCTTCGGATTCCTCTTCACCTCGAACGGGGCCGAGAACCTGAAGACCAACCCGCTGGGCGTCGACTTCGGCGGCAACTGGATCGCCGGTGCCGCCCTGGTCGCGATCCTCGCGCACTCGTACATCTTCTACGGCTTCGAATCCGCCGGAGACATCTCCGAGGAGACCAAGCAGGCCTCCAAGGTCGTCCCCCGCGCCATGCGGGGCGCGCTGCTCTACGGCGGGATCGCATCCTTCGTCCTCGTCGCGGCGCTGCTCCTGGCCACGCCATCCTCGACCCACGGCTACAACCTCGCGGCATCGTTCGCCGGCGGTATCCCGTCGATCCTCGCCCAGTTGCCCTCGTGGGCACAGGACCTGTTCCTGCTGGTCGTGTGCATCGCGTTCTTCTCCTGCGGCACGGCGGTACAGGGTGCGGGATCTCGCCTCACCTACTCCTACTCCCGCGACAACCAGCTGCCGGGAAGCTCGTGGATCCGCAAGGTGTCGCCGCGGTTCAACACCCCGATCAACGCGCTCCTGGTCTCGGGGGCCATCCCGATCCTGTTCGCGCTGCTGGTCAACATCAACCCGAGCAAGAACGTGCAGATCCTGTGGTTCGTGTTCCCGGCCAACGTGAACGCACTCACCGCGCTCGTCTCGTTCGGTGTCTCCGGTATCTACCTGTCGTTCCTGCTGACGGTCATCGGTTCGATGATCGCTCACGCCCGCGGATGGAAGCCGATGGGACCGTTCAAGCTCGGTCGCTGGTACTGGCCGGTCAGCATCCTCGCCGCCGCGTACCTGGCCGCGATGCTCATCAACATCGTGATCCCGACCGGACTCGACAGTCCGCGAGGTGCGCTGTTCAACTTCGACTGGATCACGCTCGTCGTCATGGTCGTGCTGCTGCTCATCGGCGCGATCTACTACGTGATCGCGCGGCCGGATCGTCGTTCGCCGAAGCTGCAGGATCTCGACTCGCCCGCACCGGTCGACACCCCGGTGAAGGTCACGAAGGCCTAGATCAGAAGCGCTGACGCCTAGCCGGGCAGCGCCGCCCGCCACCTCTCGATGAGCTCGTTCTCGTCGTAGAGGTGCGCGGGCGCGATCACGGCGTCCTCGGCCACGTAGTAGAAGACCGCGTCGATCTGCTCGATCGGGATGCCCTTCCAGCGCGAGTAGGCGAGCCGGTAGAGCGCGAGCTGCAACTGCTTGTCCTCGAGGTCCTTGGCGTCCTTTGGTGCTTTCCCGGTCTTCCAGTCGACGATTTCGTAGCGTTCTCCGCGCAGGTAAACCGCGTCGAGCTTGCAGATGAGCACGCGCCCGTCGAAGGGCAGGTCGATCTCGATCTCGACGTCGACGGGGCGAAGACTAGCCCACGGTGAACGTTCGAAGATCGCGGTGAGCGCCGCGAGATCCTCGGACAGGTCTTCCGCATCCGTCTCGTCACCGTCGAGTTCTTCGGGCTGAGCGTCCAGGAAGTCGGATGGCGCGCTGAGGCCGTACCTCGACTCGACCCAGCTGTGGAAGCGGGTGCCGAGCCGGGTGGCCCGGTAGGGGCGCTCCGGCATCGGACGGCGCAGCGCCGTGGCGACGGCGGTCGGGTCCGTGACGAAGTCCTTGAAGCGGGAGGCCGCCACGCGTGCGGGGAGGGCGACCCGAAGGATGCCGGACGCGGCCCGGTCGCGCTCAAGCAGAAGCAGATCGAGGTCGTGGGCCCATCGGCCGGCATCGCCGACCGCCGCACCCGGCGCAGAGACGGCGAGCGCGGCGCGCTCGACCGGGATCCGTCGACCACCGAGCGGATCGAGCGGCCACACCTCGGTGATGGCGCCCATATCGAGGGGGTTCTCCTCGAATTCGGTACCCTGCGGCAGCGCGGGTACGAGTCCCGCCCGCTCCAGTTCGCGCAGGAACGTGCTCGGTCCGCGCGGCTTCACCCCGTCAGCCCAGTACGACCCGGTGAGCAGCAGGGCATCCCGGGCGCGCGTCATCGCGACATAGCCCAGCCGGCGCTCCTCGTTTTGGTGTCGGGATGCCAGGGCCGCCTTGAACTCCCCCAGCCGTGCGTCGAACTGCTGCTGGCTGGTAGCGCCGGCCCAGTCCAGAACGGGTAGCTCGCTGGCGTCGCCACGGAACTCGAATGGCAGCTTCGCGAATCGAACCCATCCGCTGCCCTCGCGCGACTGCGCCGGCAGTTCCTGTTCGACCAGCCGTGGCACGGCGACGAGGTCCCACTCGAGTCCCTTTGACCCGTGAATCGTGAGGAGTTGCACCGTTCGCTTCTCGCCGCTCTCGCTGCGTGGCCCCATGTCGTCGCGGCGTTCGGCGCGCGCCAGCCAGCCGAGAAAGCTGCCGAGCGTCGCGTGGTCGTCGCTGGCGAGAAATCCCTCAAGCTCGTCGTGGAACGCGTACAGGTTGGCGAGCCCCAGCCCTGATGTCCCGTTCGCGGCGACCTCGATGTCGAGGAGCAGTTCCTGCTCGACGAGCCGAACGAAATCGAGCAGGTCGAGACCAGTGCGCGTGCGCAGGAAGGCGAGCTGCGTCGCGGCTTCGCGCAGGCGGACCAGTCCGACCTCGCTGAATCCCGCGAGGGCGGCGTGGCCCTCCGGTGCCTCGGCGACGAAATCGAGAGCGTCCACGATCGAGCGGCCGTCGTCGGCGGCGACGGAGTCGCGCATCCGTTGCTTGTGCTCGTCGCTGAGCGCCGCCTGCTTCCAGTCGTGGGAATGCAGCCAGCCCGCCACCGACGAGAGCACCTGAAGGTCTTTCGGACCGATGGCCCAGCGCGCGCCCGTCAGCAGACGGATGAGCTCCGAGCCGGATGACGGGTCGTGCAGCACTCGCAGGGCGCTGACGAGATCGACGATCTCGGGGGTCGACAAGAGGCCGCCGATGCCGAGCACGTGGTAGCGCAGTCCTGCCTTCTCGAGCGCGTTGGCGAAGAGCGGCATGTGGCGACGCTGCCGAAACAGGATGGCGGCGGTCGTGTTCTCGTCCCGCTCCTCGAACGCGGCCGCGAGCCACTTCGCGACAGAGCTGGCCTCCGTGTCGATGTCCTCCGGGAAGTCGACGCTGACCTCGCCCGCGGGAACCTCGGGTCGCGGGTCGAGTGGCCGCTCGGCGTCCGCCCGCAGGTCGACGACGATCTCGTTTGCGACATCCAGAACCCGCTGGGCGTTTCGCCAGCTGATCGACAACGGGAACTCGGCGATCGGCCGACCGCCCCCGAAGTCGGTGCCGAAACGCGAGAGGTTGGCCGCGCTGGCGCCGCGCCAGCCGTAGATCGACTGGTGCGGGTCGCCCACGGCCATGACGCCGTGCTCCGAGAAGAGGCGCGCGAGCAGCCGGGTCTGGACGACGCTGGTGTCCTGGTATTCGTCGAGCAGAACGACGGGATACCGCTCACGATAGTCGGCCACGACCGACGGCACCGACTCGCACACGGCGAGCGCGAGCGCCACCTGGTCGGAGAACTGGAGGAGGCCACGGCGCTGCTTTTCTACGGCGAATTGCTGCGCGAGCTCGACGAGCGGTGCGAGGCCGGCGAGATCGGCGACCGCCCTGACGACCGAGGCGTATGGCGTCGCCTTGGCCTTGCCGTCGGTGTACGGGAGCTCGGCAATGGTGGCGAACTTCGAGGCGTAGGCCGAGACCGCTTCCGGGTCGGCGACGTTCTCGCCGAGCTCCGCGCTGAGTTCGAGGACGTCTTCCGTGAGCTGATCGACCGAGCGCCCCAGGTCGACGAGACGGTCGTCCGTGCTGGCCACCACCACCCGTCGGGCGAGCTGCCACGCGGATGACTCGCTCAACAGGACCGACTCCGGCTCACGTCCGATACGAAGGGCGTTGTCGCGGAAGATCGCGCTGGCGAACGAGTTATAGGTGGACACACTCGCCTGCTCGAACTCGCTCGACGATTCGTCGGAACCGGTGACGCTCGGGGCTAGCTCACGGAGCAGGTCGATGCGGCGCACGATCCGCTCATTGAGGGACCCCGCCGCCTTACGAGTGAAGGTGAGTCCGAGGACCTGGTCCGGACGCACGATCCCGTTCGCCACCAGCCAGACGACGCGGCTGGCCATGGTCTCGGTCTTGCCGCTGCCGGCGCCGGCGACGACGAGCGTGGGACTCAGCGGCGCCTCGATGACGGCCCGCTGCTGCTCTGTGGGCCGGTTGAGGTCGAGTCGGTCGGCGAGCTCGACCGCGGAAAACTGCGGCGTGCTCACGCGCTCACGGCCCGGATCACGTGGATGCGGCAGCTTCCGAACGACCACGGGTCGAGGCAGTGGGTACCGATCTGGGCGATGAATACCCGGGAGGCCATGCCCTCGGCGTCCAGCGCCACGCGCAGTCGAAACTCCTCGAGCTGGTCGTCGGTAAAAGCCGGCTGGTGCGGTGCGGCGTAGTCGTGCGTGCGGGTGCCCCGCGACACGATGACGAGCTTCGCGCCGCCCAGGACCAGATCGTCGGGGACCCCCTCGATGGCGCCCGAGGCGAACGCGAGCTGGTATGCGCCGAGCTGCGCGTGGTCGGCAACGCCCGCATCCGAGGAGGGATCGCGCTTGCCCGTCTTGAGGTCGACGATGACGGCGGTGCCGTCCGGGTAGGACTCGACGCGGTCGATCTTTCCCCGCAGGACCGCGGGCTGGATAGGCAGCGCGAAGTCGATCTCGGTGCCGATCAGCTCGCCGCCCGAGCGGTCAAAGTCCTCGAGGTAGGCGGATAGTCGTGCCGTGAGGTCGCGCGCGTGATTCTTCTCCGCCGCCGACTGCCAGGACGCCTCGAACTGCAGCTCGCCCCAGCGGCTCTCGATCGCGCGGAACAGCTGGTCCGGTGAGTGGCCGACCTCCGGGTCATCGGCGACCGCGTGGATGAGCGTTCCGAGGTTCGCGGCGGTGTTGCTCGACCCGCCGCCCACCTCGGAGATGAGCCAGTGCAGGGCGCACGTTTCGAAGGATTCCATCCGCGAGGGAGACACCCGAACGACAGCCTCGGGAACGGTGAGATCGACGAGCGGCTCGGTCGTGCTGCGGGAGCGCAGTCCGTACCACTGCTCGGGATTCGCGCCCGGGACGCCCTGCTCGGCCAGGCGGGCGAGACCCGCGGCCGCAGCGGCGGATCCGGTGGCGACGAGCTCTCGACGCAGCTGGCCCACCAGGCCGCGCAGCGAAAGCGGATAGCGCTGGAGACCCTCCGGGTTCTCGTTTCGCACCATGCGCAGGAACGGTGACGGCAGGCTGTCCTCGTTCGAGACGGCCGTGACCACGACCTCGCTACGAGCGCGACTCACGGCCTGGGCGAACAGTCGCAACTCGTCGTGCAGAACATCGGCGCGCTTGTCGGCCGTCGATTCCGTCGACGTGGAGTCCAGGGCGGCAGGCAGGTCCTGTGCTCCGAGGAGCGATCCGCGGATGCGCAGGTTCGGCCACACGCTCTCCTGAACGCCCGCGACGATCACCGTGTCAAACTCGCGGCCGATCATTGCCGCGGGCGTCCCGACGGCGACTGCGTCGGCAGCAGAGCGCGGCGCGAGGGTGTCCTCCGGCAGATCCGAACCGGTCCACGCGTCGAGGAACTGGCTCGGCTGCGCATCCGGCGTTCGCTCGACGAATCGCTTCGCCGCGGCGAACAGCGCCACGATTGCGTCGAGATGCCGGTTTGCCTCCTCGGCGACCAGCCCGCTCCCGAGGGACTGGTCGAACCACGGCTTCTCGAGTCCGCTGCGCTGCCAGATGCCCCACAGCAGCTCTTCGATCGTCGCTCCCGCCGCGGCCTCAGCGGTGGCATCCCGGATGCTGTTCGCCAGCCGGAGCGCGCGCCGTCCCACCCGATTGTCGATCGTGGCGAGCGCCCCACCTGCCGAAAGCGCCTCGACCAGAAGCTCGTCCCCGGCTCGCGCGCCGTCGCCCGCGAGTTCTTCGTGTCGCAGCGCCGCCTTGAGCCTGCGGAGCCCCACCGAATCGAGTCCGCCGATTGCGCCCGTGAGTACCTCGACCGCACTCTCCCCGTCGAGCGGCACGCGGCCGAGGGCAAGCTCGAGCGCCAGGATGAGGCCGCGCACCGCATACTCGTCGCGCACCGCGGTGCGCGCGCTCGCCACCGAGACCGGGACCTCGAGCGCCTGCAGCGACTGGGACAGCGAACTGACGGCGGAACGAACAATCACGGCCATCTCGCCCCACGGCACGCCCTGGAGCACGTGGCGCTCCCGCAACCGCCGGGCGATGAGCGCAATCTCCTCCGCGCGCGACGCGACCGTGTACGCCACGGCCGACGACGGGCGAACAGAAGCTCCGTCGGTCGTCTTGCGCTGGATCCCGGCGCCTGCCGCACCGATCCGACCGGTCGTGGTCGCGGTGAGCGCACGAATCTCACCCCCGGCGCGGTGCAGTTCGTCCAGGTAGAGAGTCACCGAGTCGGTAACACCGGCACGCTGCGCGAGGCGGCCGAGGACATCCGGAATCGCGCCCCGAAATGCGCCGGTCGTGATATCCGGATCCCCCACGGCAATGACCGCGATGCCACGCGCGACGAGCGCGCGAACCAGCACGAGCGTTGCCTCCGTCGACTCCTGGGCGTCGTCGAGAAGCACCAGGCGCAGACGATCGACGGAGGGAATGCCACCGTCGAGGAGCAGCGTCGCCTCGTGAACCAGCTCGGTGGAATCGAAATACCGATCGCGATAGGAGGCTTTGACGGAATCGTAGATCTCAATGAATCGCGCGGCGGCCACCCACTCTGCGTGACCAACGCGTGCGCCGACGACGGCAAGCTCGGCCGGCAGCACGCCGTACTCGACGGCGCGTGCCATCAGGTCACGCAGCTCCGTGCGGAAACCGCGCAGACGTCGCACGTCACGACCAAGCTCGGCGGGCCAATACGAGTCGGTGTCGTCCTCGATCTCGCCGGCCAGGAGGTCGGAGAGGATCTGGTCCTGCTCCGCACCCGTCAGGAGCCGAGGCGGTTCCGCGCCGGCACTCGCCGCCGCCGCGCGCACGATCTCGAAGGCGAGGGAGTTGACCGTGCGCGCCATCGGCCCCAGCGTCGGGATGCCAAGTCGAAGCGCGATGCGGTCGCGAAGCCCGGTCGCGGACGCCCGAGTCGGTGTCAGTACAACGAGCTCGTCCGGCGACCATCCCCGGTTCAGAACCCGATCGGCCACCAGCTCGACGATCGTCTCCGTTTTGCCGGTGCCCGGTGCACCGATAACGGACGCGGACTGTGTGTCACCGAGGTCGATCGCGGCCTGCTGGGCGGGGTCGAGGGTGGGCGGAACGGCCGACCGCGCGATCGCGGCGCCGCGCTCGAAACCCAGGATGCCCACACAGCCCAAGTTAGTGGAGGCGACGGACATCCACGCCGCCCGGTGACGGCCAGTTCTGCCAACAGAGAAACCCGCTCTCCGCGGAATTCGATCTGCCGTAATCTGAACCCGTGGACATTCGAATTGGCATCCTGAACAGCCCCCGCGAAATCTCGTTCGAGACCGGGGAGACCCCCGCAGAGGTCGAGAAGGTCGTTGCGGCGGCGCTCGACTCGGACGCGAAGTACATTCGCCTCATCGACGACAAGCACAAGGTCTACATCATCCCGACCGCCTCGTTCGGCTACATCGAGGTCGGTTCTGAGGTCTCGCGTCGCGTCGGATTCGTGGCCTGAGCCATGGAGCTCCTCTTCGTCACCCTCATCTCGTTCTGCATCGGGCTTGGCGCGCGCTACGCGCTCCCGGGCCGTGACACTTACGGAGTCGTCCTCCTTCCGGCGATCGCCGCCGCCGTCAGCGCCATCGTGTGGGTGGGCCTCACCTGGCTCGGCTGGAAGTTCGACGGAGGCTGGATCTGGGTCGTCAGCCTCGCGGCCGGGGCCGTCGTCTCGCTGGTACTCGCCCTGACCGTGCCGCGTCAGCGCCGCGGCAACGACGACGAGATGCTGCAGCAGCTCTCCGGCGCCTGATTCGCGCTTCTAGGCCGTCAGGCCGAGCGCATCCATTCTTCGGGTGTGAGCGGCAATCAGTTCGGTGAAGACGGGCTCGATGCGAGCCTCGTCCGAGTCGTGGTTGTCGCTCGGCCGGAGGGTCCAGCGCGCGAGCAGCATCGTGTCGCCGACGAGACGCCTGCCCCACATCGCGAGCCGCGCGCCGAGACGTGGGTTGCTTTCGATCGCAGTGAGCAGTTCGGCAACGACGATCGCCTCGCCGGAGTCGGCCTCGAGGATGGCGACGATCCGGTCGCCGGCCGCTCCCGGCAGCCCCGCCGCCAGACGAACGAGGAAGTCGTCGAGCAGTCCGGCCGTCAGATAGCAGCTCGTCACGGATTCGAACCAGTCGTTTCCCTCGGTGATGCGCTGGAAGCCGTCGATCTCGTCAACGAACGGTTCCATGATCGCCGCCGGGTCCTCACCGTGGCGCTCGATCTCGGCGACCAAACCCTGGTGCTTGACCAGAGCGAGCCCGGCGACCTTACTGAGCGCGGACTTCGCTTCGGTTGACGGGGCGGTGCGGACGACGCGGCTGAGGTTCTCGAATATCGCGAGCTGCAGGTAGGCGGACTTACCGAGAAACGTCGTGAGATCGGGCGTCAGCGTCGCCAGGTCGACCTTCGTGGTTGGCGCATCGCCCACCGCGCGGGGCCGGAGTTTTGGCGCCGGAGCCTGAGTGCGTCGTCGCCGGAACCAGTTCACCACAGGCCAAGTTTAGGTGGCGAGCGGTCCCCGGGGCGCCCCCGAGGGTGGACCGAACGGTCCGGCGCGCGTCCCGTTCAACCCTTTCCGGCTAAACTGTCAGTCAATGCTCCCCATTTCTGGCGGGAGCCGCACGCCCCATGCCAAAACGGGCGTCACATTAGGCTGCTGGAGATTTCCAGCTGACGGGGCAACTCACAAGTGACTTTCACTGATCTCGGCATCGAGCAAGACATGGTCGATGCACTCGCAACAAAAGGCATCATCGAACCGTTCCCGATCCAGGAACAAACCATCCCTCTCGGGCTGTCCGGCCAGGACATCATCGGCCAGGCCAAGACCGGAACGGGCAAGACTCTCGGCTTCGGGCTGCCGCTCCTACAGGCTCTCGGCACCAACCCGGAGCCAGGAGTCAAGGCGCTCGTCGTCGTCCCCACGCGCGAGCTGTGTGTTCAGGTCGCCGAAGACCTCGTGCTTGCGGCATCCAACCGGGCGACGCAGATCGTCGCCATCTACGGCGGAAAGGCGTACGAGGGCCAGGTGGAGCAGCTGAAGGCTGGCGCCCAGGTCGTCGTCGGAACCCCGGGTCGTCTCCTCGACCTCGCCTCGCAGCGCCTGCTGTCGCTCAAGAACGTGAAGGTCATGGTCCTCGACGAGGCCGACAAGATGCTCGACCTCGGCTTCCTGTCCGACATCGAGAAGCTGTTCGCCCAGACCGACCCGACCCGTCACACCATGCTGTTCTCGGCCACGATGCCCGGCCCGATCGTCGCCCTCGCGCGCCGCTTCATGAATCGGCCGATCCACATCCGTGCGACGGACCCGGATGAGGGACTCACCCAGGCCAACATCAAGCACGTCGTCTACCGGGCGCACTCGCTCGACAAGGACGAGGTGATCTCGCGCATCCTGCAGGCCGAGGGCCGCGGCAAGACCGTCGTCTTCACGCGCACCAAGCGCGCCGCCGCGAAACTCGTCGAGGAGCTCAACGACCGCGGATTCAACGCCGCAGCCGTGCACGGCGACCTGAACCAGGAGCAGCGCGAGCGCGCCATGGCCGCGTTCAAGGCCGGCAAGAAAGACATCCTCATCGCAACGGATGTCGCCGCCCGCGGAATCGACGTCAACGACGTCACCCACGTCATCAACCACACGATTCCGGATGACCACGACACCTACCTGCACCGTGCCGGTCGTACCGGCCGCGCCGGCAAGACGGGCATCGCGGTCACGTTCGTGGACTGGGACGACATGCACAAGTGGGCCGCGATCAACAAGGCGCTCGACATGGGCCAGCCGGAGCCGGTCGAGACCTACTCCTCGTCACCGCACCTCTACAGTGACCTGGACATCCCGGTCGGCTCGAAAGGTCGGCTGAAGCCCAGCCCCGCACCCAAGGTCGAGGTTGCGGCATCCCACCCGCCGCGCGAGCGTCGCGAGGGCGACCGGTC
>JAUZFP010000146.1 GCA_030838475.1 Actinomycetota bacterium | reverse complement strand
GAGTGCTCGCCACGGTTCTCTTCACCGACATCGTCGACTCGACGCGCAGGGCCGCCGACATCGGCGACCGCGACTGGCATGCCTTACTTGATGCCCACGACGCCGTCGTCCGGGCACAGCTCGCTCGCTATCGAGGCCGCGAGGTAAGCACCGCGGGAGACAGCTTCCTCGCGATGTTCGACGGGCCGCAGCGCGCGATCCGCTGCGCGATGGCGATCCGCGACGCGGTGCAATCGCTCGGCCTCCAGGTGCGCGCCGGGTTGCACACCGGTGAGTGCGAGGTCCGCGGCGATGACATCGGCGGAATCGGCGTGCACATCGGCGCACGCGTCAGCGCACTGGCAGGGCCGAACGACGTGCTCGTGTCCCGCACGCTGCGCGACCTGGTGATCGGGTCAGGGCTCGAGTTCGAAGACCGCGGCGCTCACGAGCTCAAAGGCGTGCCCGGCGAATGGCGCCTCTTCGCCGCCGCTTCTCCGTAGGGAGGAGACGGTCGGTCATCACGATCGGGCGCCGAATTTGTCCGACCGCGGCGTTACCGTCAGGCCGGTGTTCGCATCCGAGACCGGCGCTCGGTCTCCACACATTGGGAGTTGCAGCCGTGAGAAGCCTCGACAAGGTCGCGCGTGATGCCGACGTACGCGACAACGGCCGTTTCTACGGTCCCGCGCCCGAAGATGATTGCCCCTGCGGGTCCCATCGCCAAGCCCAACGCTGCCATCGGGCATCCGACCATTCCTGGGTAGCGGAGCGGCGGCCCGCACTCCTCACCGGACCGCGGACGGGCTACGCGAACCCTGGCTGCTACGCACGCAGCAGCAACGACTGCAGTGAGAACCTCACACTGGAGCACTATCTGAGCGACGACCTCCTTGAAGCCATCTCGGCTGACAACAAGGTCGTGATGGTGGAGGGGGCGGCCTGGCAGGGCCCGACGCCAACCAGAAGACCATCGGCGTGAACGCCCTATCGTCGCGGATGCTCTGCAGCCGGCACAACCGCGCGCTGTCGCCGTTGGACAAGATGGCGTCGGAGTTCTTTCGGCACTTCCGCGAAGAATAGCTCGACGTGATGAAGTTTCAAGGCCACGACTTCACACGCGGTTTCACGATGGTCAGCGGGCCGTCCCTGGAACTATGGATGCTGAAAGTCATTTGGGGTGCGATCGAAGCCAAGGCCATGGAGCTCGAGGGCTCGCCGGCGTACCGCTTCCGCCTCGGTGTCACGACTCAGCAGCTCGCCGAGATCCTTTGGCGCGGCGCTAAGTGGCCGAAACACGGGGCATGTACGTGCTGCTCGATAGAGACCACGATGTGCCGGTGAAGCAGAACTCCGTGCGGTTGCGACTCGCGAGCACGGGCAGCGAAGTGCTTGGCGGCTACATCCAGATCGCCGGATTCGAGTTCCTGATCGCTTTTGAGGTGCCGCCGGTCAGACGGATCTACCGGCCCTGTGGTCTGACGTTCTCGCGAGTCGGCTTCCCGAAGCGGAGCTGGAAAATGGTCGCGTTCGCGTGGCCAGAGATTGGCCACGAGATCAACAAAGTCGTCAGCCACGTACCGCCGAACGTGAACATCACGGTGCCACTCAACGCCCGGGCCGCTAGCTTCTATAACCAAGTACTGCCAGGTTCGTTGAACGTCACCAGCGGGTGCCACCGCTACAGCCCGAATCGAGCAGCAACTCCTAGACTCCAACCAGCCCGTAGAAGCGGGCCTGCTGCTCCAGCGAGCCGCCGGCGCTCCCACGCCCTACATCGCCGAGCCAGGGCTTTCGGCATCGCGGTCCTCAACATGGCCTCCAACCGCATTAGGCCCTTCCTGGAGCCACGGCCGAAAGTCCCAGACTCGGGCGATGTCGAAGGATTCCGGTCTACCGCGGGGAGCCCCTGGGCCGGGGGATCACCCGTACGGAATATCTTGTGCCGCAGTGCAACGCGCGACCATTTACTGGTAACGGTGCGTATTTGTGGGGTGCGAGTTACTCCGTAGCGGCGACTCTGGGCAACCAGGATGGCTGCTGTCTGTCGAAACCAACCTTTCTCGGACCAGGCTGAGCACTTCACGCGGCCTGTCGGTTGTTGCGACCCGAATCCTTCGCCTGGATGAGATGTGGATGGTCGCACGGGGGAAGGCGTTTCAACTCGCGCCCTCCCAGCGTGCGGCCGACGGCGAGCGACGCTAGCAAACTATTAGGGCGGCGAAAACCGGCGCGTCGGCGCGTCGCGGGCTTTACGATGCGCTCCTGGGCGCACGGCCCTGGAGGAGGCTCGCCATGGCACTGCCCGGGTTGGTTCTTGTGCACGGAGGCGGAATGGCCGCCGATTCGTGGGACCTCATCGTCAAAGAGATCCATCGGTTGGCACCAGAGTTAACCGTGCTCGCCCCAGACATGCCAGGACGACGGAACAAGCCCGGAGACCTGAGGGAGATGACCATCGCCGACTATGTCGACTCGCTCGTCGGCGACATCGAAAGCGCCGGGTTGGACGACATCGTCATCGTTGGCCATTCAATGGGAGGCGTGATGCTGCCAGGGGTGGTCACCAAACTGGGAGCGGCGCGGGTGCGTGAAATGATCTTCGCCGCCGCGTTCCTTCCGCCCGAAGGCACGTCCATTGTGGAGAGCTCACCGTGGCTAATCGCGCAAGTCGCCCGACACCGCGCGAAGAGTGGCGTGCCGAGCGAAACGCCACAGTGGATGGCGAGATTCGTGTTCTTGAACGGAGTTCCCGCGCGTCGCCGCCGTTTCATGACCGGCAAGCTGCATGCGGAATCACTGCGCATCCTGGTGGAGAAGGTGTCCCGGCGAGGAATGCCGGATGACCTTCCGCGCACCTGGATTCTGACCCTGCGGGATCGCGCCCTCGCGCCGAAACTACAGCGCAAATATATTGACGCGATCGGCGGCGTGCAGACGCTGATCGAGATCGATACGTGTCACTGCCTCATGGTCAGCGAGCCGGAACGGCTTGCCAACATCCTCGTCGAGCGCTGCCGGCTGTACGTGTAGCGCCGCCCCTTCGGTCCCTGGCCTTGAAAACGTCAAGGCAAACCGCACCAGATTCCGTTTCGGGCAGGGGGTGTGTGGGTGTTCTTCA
>JAUZFP010000106.1 GCA_030838475.1 Actinomycetota bacterium | reverse complement strand
CGGGCATCCCCCATTATCTCAGGGCGGTCGCGCAGGCCGGTCGCGCTCCGCCCCCAGGACTCGAACCTGGACCTAACAGCTCCAAAGGCTGTCGTGCTGCCGATTACACCAAGGCGGATCACGCCATTGAAGGCGCCGACCAATTCTGCCAGATCAAACCGGACAACTCCTTCGCCAACGGAAGCCGCCGTGCGCTGGTTAACGCGAGAATGTCCCTATGACCGATCAGCACCTTGCCGTCATCGTTCTCGCCGCGGGGCAGGGAACACGAATGAAGTCCACTCTGCCGAAGGTTCTGCATCCGCTCGCCGGCGTTCCCATCGTTGGCCACGTGCTGGCGACCGCTCGGGAGCTTGACCCCGCGCACGTCGTTGTCGTCGTTCGGCACGAGCGGGACGCGGTCGCCGCGACCATCCTCGAACTGTTGCCCGAGGCCGTCGTCGTCGACCAGGACGAGACTCCCGGAACGGGTCGCGCCGTGGAGCAGGCCGTCGCGGCCCTGCCGACGGCTTTCACCGGGGACGTCATGATCGTCAGCGGCGATGTTCCACTCCTGGATGCGGCGACGCTCACCGGACTGCTCGCGGCCCATCGCGCCGGCATCGCGGCGGCAACCCTCCTCTCCGCCATCTTCGATGACGCGACCGGGTACGGCCGCATCGTTCGGGCCGCGGACGGCGCCGTCGACCGGATCGTGGAACAGAAGGATGCGACGCCCGCCGAACTCGAGATCCACGAGGTCAACTCGGGCAGCTACGTCTTCCACCTTGAGCCGCTTCGCGCCCAGCTCGCGCTCGTTCAGACGCACAACGCGCAGGGCGAGAAATACATCACCGACGTGATCGGCCTGCTGCGGGCCGCGGGCGCGGAGGTCACGGCGGTTCCGGTCAGCGAGAACTGGATCGTCGGCGGCATCAACGATCGGGTGCAGCTCGCCGAGAGCGCGCAGCGCCTGAACGCGATGATCGTCCGCGGCTGGCAGCTCGCTGGCGTCACCGTGCGCGACCCGGGCAGCACCTGGATCGACCTGCAAGCGACGATCGGCGAAGACGTCGAACTGCTGCCCGGCACAATGATCACCGGCCCGACCGTGATCGAACGCGGCGCGATCATCGGGCCAGACACCAGCCTCGACACCTGCGAGATCGGCGAGGGTGCGACGGTGCGACGAACGGATGCGACGCTCGCGGTCATCGGCGCCGGCGCATCCGTCGGTCCGTTCGCCTACCTGCGACCGGGCACCTACCTCGGCGCGAACGGCAAGATCGGCACCTTCGTCGAGACGAAGAATTCCAAGATTGGTGTCGGCAGCAAGGTGCCGCACCTGAGCTACATCGGGGACACGACGGTGGGCGAGGGATCGAACGTCGGCGCGGGCACGATCACGGCAAACTACGACGGGGTGAACAAGCACGCGACGGTTGTTGGTTCACACGTTCGGTCTGGCTCGCACAACGTCTTCGTCGCCCCCGTTACAATTGGGGACGGAGCCTACACAGGTGCCGGCACGGTCGTCCGAAAGGACATTCCACCGGGCGCGCTGGCCATCAATGTTGCTCCGCAGCGCAACATGACTGGCTGGGTCGAAGCCAATCGTCCGGGCACTGCAGCGGCCAAGGCTGCTGCCGCGGCCGACGGCGAGGCGAGCGACAAAGCCTGACCACCGTCGGTCAAGCCGACAGGAAGTTGGACACGTGGCCGAGATCACCGCGAGTGGACAGAAGCGATTGGTCGTGGTCTCCGGACGCGCGCATCCGCAGCTCGCGATTGATGTCGCTGAAGCGCTCGGCACCGAGCTGGTGCACACGGACGCGCGAACCTTCGCCTCCAGCGAGATCTACGCTCGGTTCGATGAGAGCGTTCGCGGATGCGACGCCTTCGTCATCCAGTCGCACACGCGTCCGGTGAACGAGTGGTTGATGGAGCAGCTCATCATGATCGACGCACTGAAGCGGGCATCCGCCAAGCGCATCACGGTCGTCGCTCCGTACTACCCCTACGCCCGGCAGGACAAGAAGGGTCGCGGCCGCGAGCCGATCAGCGCTCGCTTGGTCGCCGACCTGTTCAAGGCGGCTGGCGCAGACCGGATCATGAGCGTCGACCTGCACGCCGCGCAGATCCAGGGCTTCTTCGACGGCCCCGTCGATCACCTGTTTGCAATGCCGGTACTCCTCAAGCACTTCAAGGAGAAGCTGGACGCCTCGACACTGACCGTCGTCTCGCCCGACATGGGCCGGGTTCGAGTCGCGGATGTCTGGAGCGACAAGCTCGGTGCACCGCTCGCGATCATCCACAAGCGTCGCGATCCGATGGTCGCCAACAAGGTCAGTGTTCACGAGATCGTCGGTGAGGTGGATGGCCGAGTCTGCCTGATCGTCGACGACATCATCGACACGGGTGGCACGATCGTGAAGGCCGCCGAGGCGCTCAAGAATGCCGGTGCGACGCGCGTGGTCGTGGCCGCGACACACGCCGTCTTCTCCGACCCCGCGAGCGAGATCCTGCAGAGCGACTTCATCGACTCGGTGGTCGTCACCGACACCCTGCCGATCCCCGAGGAGAAGCGCTTCCCGACCCTGGTCGTCCTCCCGATCGCACCGCTCATCGCGAGCGCCATCCACGAGGTCTTCAGCGACGGATCGGTGACCTCGATGTTCGACGGTGCCGCTTAGCCCGATGGCCGGCACAACCGCGACGCCGAAGTTCGATCCGCCCCGTCCGTGGATCGCCTCGTATGCCGACGGCGTTCCCGCCGAGATCGAACTGCCCACGGGGTCGCTCTACGACCTCGTCGCGACATCCGTAGAAGAGTTCGGCGACAATGTCGCACTCGAGTTCTTCGGCAGGACAACGACCTACCGCGAGATGAACGACCAGATCCTTCGTGCGGCCGAGGGACTCCGAGTACTCGGCGTGCAGAAGGGCGACACGGTCGCGCTCGTTCTGCCGAACTGCCCGCAGCACATTGTTGCCTTCTACGCGGTGCTGCGGCTGGGCGCCATCGTGATCGAGCACAACCCGCTGTACACCCCGCGGGAGCTGCGTCACCAGTTCGAAGACCACGAAGCGAAGTTGGCGATCGTCTGGAACAACGTGGTGCAGACCGTCCAGGACTTCCCAGATGACGTCAAGGTCGAGACCATCATCTCGATCGATGTCACCCGCGCGATGCCGTTCGGCACCCGCGCGCTGCTCCGGCTTCCCATCGCCCGTGCGCGTGAATCCCGCGCGCAGTTGACGACGAAGGTGCGGGGAACCGTCACCTGGGAGGAGCTACTGAAGTACGAGCCCGTCGACTCCCACATCTTCATGCCGGACGCCGAGGATGTCGCCCTCATCCAGTACACGTCGGGAACCACCGGGTTCCCGAAGGGGGCAACGCTCACCCACCTGAACCTGCTGACCAATGCCGCCCAGGCCAGGGCCTGGGTGCCGTCCGTCAAGCGCGGGACCTCCGTGGTCTACGCGGTGCTGCCGATGTTCCACGCGTACGGGTTGACGCTGTGCCTCACCTTCGCGATGAGCATGGGCGCCCGTCTCGTGCTGTTCCCCAAGTTCGATCCTGACCTGGTGCTCCCGGTCATCCGCAAGCACCCGGCAACCTTCCTGCCCGCCGTCCCGCCGATCTACGAGCGGCTCACGGCTGCCGCCGACGAGAAGGGCGTGTCGCTCAAGGGCATCGAGATTGCCATCTCCGGCGCCATGCCGCTGTCCGCATCCGTCGTCGAACCGTGGGAGGCGAAGACCGGTGGATACCTGGTCGAGGGCTACGGTCTGTCGGAGACCTCTCCCGTGCTGATGGCAAACCCGGTCGGGCCGAGTCGCGTCGCAGGGACGGTCGGACTTCCCCTGCCCAACACCGAGGTTCGGGTCGTCGACCCCGACAATCCCACCGTCGACCGCGCACCCGGTGAAGAGGGCGAGCTTATTGTTCGCGGGCCCCAGGTCTTCTCGGGTTACTGGAAGAAGCCCGAGGAGACCTCGGCCGTCTTCGTCCCGGCGTCGGACGACGGGTTGCCGTGGTTTCGCACCGGCGACATCGTCACGGTCGACGCCAAGGGTTTCGTGCGAATCGTCGACCGCATCAAGGAGCTCATCATCACGGGCGGCTTCAATGTGGCGCCCAGCGAGGTCGAGGATGCGCTGCGCGAACATCCGGATGTGCAGGATGTCGCCGTCGTCGGCCTGCCGAGTGCGCACAGCGGCGAGGATGTCGTTGCCGCCGTGGTGTTGAAGCCGGGACGAACGCTCGATGAGCAGGGCATCCGCGATTTTGCTCGAGCCGGGCTGACGCCGTACAAGGTGCCGAGGCGCGTCGTCGCGGTCGACACCCTGCCGCGTTCCCTCATCGGCAAGGTGCTCCGCAAGCAGGTGCGAGACACGCTCCTCGCCCAGAAGTAGCGCCCTGCCTACGCGTTGACGCCTTTGCGCGCGGGGAGCAGCGGCGGCCCGGGGATCCAGCCGAGCGAGGCGACGAACTGGGATCCGCCGAACGAGTTCGATGCGGTGTAGCACTGCCAGCCGGAGCCGTGCGCGCCCATCAGCTCGAAGCTGACGTTCGATGAGTCGTTGGGATTCTCGTACTTCACCCACCGCTTGCAGCTCTCGGCGGCATCCCGGGCGTTGATCATGACGGTGCCGATCACGCCGGGGAGAACCAGGCCCGCGATTCCGACGGTGACGACAACGCGCATGGCCAGAAGCATCCGTCGCGACCGCAATGGACGTCCGTCGCCGGGCTCATACCCCACCAGCTCCGGCTGCTCGTCGTCCCACATGCTCACCCGACCATTCTCACCCGGGGTGGCGGGAGAAACTGCATCCCGGCGGGAGATCGTTAGCGACTCGTGCCCTCAGCATCGTCGAGGTGGAGGGAGAAACTGTTGGATGGGCGGAGTCGTAACGCCGCCCATCGTTCAACTTCTCCCGCCAACCGGCGCAGTTTCTCCCGCCAACAGAGTTAGTGGGAGCTGCCCTCGGTCTCGATCTCCGAACGATCTCCGCTCCAGAGGGTGTGGAAGATGCCGGGCTTGTCGATGCGCTGGTAGGTGTGGGCTCCGAAGAAGTCGCGCTGGCCCTGCACTAGGGCGGCGGGGAGGCGCTCCGCGCGGATGCCGTCGTAGTAGGCGAGCGACGACGAGAACGCCGGCGTCGGGATGCCCGCCATCGCCGCGTGCGCGACGACCGTTCGCCATGACTCCTGGGCACCCTCGATGGCCGCCTTGAAGTAGGGAGCGGTCAGGAGCGCGACGAGCTTCGGGTTCTCCTCGTACGCCTCCGTGATTCGGTTGAGGAACTGTGCCCGGATGATGCAACCACCGCGCCAGATCTTGGCGATGTTGCCCTTCTTGATGTCCCAGTTGTATTCCTCGGCACCGGCGACGATCGCGTCGAAACCTTGGCTGTAGGCGATCATCTTCGAGGCGTAGAGCGCACGACGAACATCCTCGACGAACTGTTTCTTGTCTTCGACAACCCACGGCTTGGCCGGTCCGGGAAGGTCGGCGGCGGCCTTGCGCTGCTCCGGCTTCGACGACAGGGCGCGGGCGAAGACTGCCTCGGCGATACCGGAGACCGGAATCCCCAGCGCGAGTGAGTTCTGTACGGTCCACACGCCGGTGCCCTTGCTGCCGGCCTGGTCGAGGATGACGTCGACGAGCGGCTTGCCCGTCGAAGCGTCGACCTGCTTCAGGACCTCGGCCGTGATCTCGATCAGGTACGACTCAAGCTCGCCCTTGTTCCATTCGGTGAAGATGTCGGCGATCTCGGCGGGCGTTGCACCGGTACCCCGTCGGATGAGGTCGTAGGCCTCCGCGATGAGCTGCATGTCGGCGTACTCGATGCCGTTGTGGATCATCTTGACGAAGTGTCCGGCGCCGTCCGTGCCGACGTGGGTCACGCAGGGCTCGCCCTCGGCGATGGCCGCAATGGAGGCGAAGATCGGTCCGAGTTTCTCGTACGCCTCCGCCGACCCGCCGGGCATGATCGACGGACCCTTGAGCGCGCCCTCCTCGCCACCCGAGACGCCGGTGCCGACGAAGTTCAGGCCCTTCTCGCGCAGGGCCCTCTCGCGACGGATGGTGTCGGTAAACAGCGAGTTGCCGCCGTCGATGATGATGTCGCCGGGCTCGAACAGTGCGGATAGCTCGTCGATGACGGCATCCGTTCCCTTGCCGGCCTGCACCATGATGAGCGCGGCGCGCGGCTTCTCGAGGCTTGCGACGAAGTCCTTGATGTCCTCGGAGGGGACGAACCCGGCCTCCGGGTGCTCATCCAGCAGCGTCTTGGTGCGGGAGAAGGTTCGGTTGTAGATCGCGACCGTGTTGCCCTCGCGACTGGCGAGGTTGCGGGCGAGGTTCGAACCCATCACCGCCAGGCCGACAACGCCGATGTTTGCTACTGCCTTGGTGTCCG
>JAUZFP010000041.1 GCA_030838475.1 Actinomycetota bacterium | reverse complement strand
CGTGGACCGGCTCGAACATGCTGGGAAAGGTGCCATCCGGATTGATGTTGCCCGAGGCGGCCAGTCCGATGCCCCCGCTGATAGCGGCGGCCAAATCGGTGAGGATGTCGCCAAAGAGGTTGTCTGTGACGATCGTGTCAAATCTAGCGGGATCGGTGACCAGAAAGATAGTTGCCGCATCCACGTGCAGGTAGTCGACCGTGACGTCCGGGTACTCGGTCGAAATCGCGTTCACCGTGCGCTGCCACAGGCTGCCGGCATTCGTCAGCACGTTGGTCTTGTGGACGAGGGTCAGTTTCTTGCGACGTTTGCGCGCCGTCTCGAACCCGAACCGCACCAGGCGCTCGACGCCGTGCGCCGTGTTGATCGACACCTCGGTGGCGATCTCGAATTCGGTGTCGCGACGAATGACGCCGCCGTTGCCGACGTAGGGGCCCTCTGTGCCTTCGCGCACGACGACGAAGTCAACATCGCCGGGGTTTGCAAGCGGCGATACGACGTTCGGATAGAGCTGGGTCGGGCGCAGATTCACGTAGTGATCGAAGGCGAACCTCAGCTTGAGAAGCAGTCCACGCTCGATGATTCCGCCGGCGAGCCTCGGGTCGCGCGGGTCTCCCCCGACGGCGCCCAGGATGATGGCGTCGTGGTTCGAGAGGTCGACGAGGTCGTCGTCGCTCAGGATGTCGCCGGTGGCGAGGTAGTGGCCGGCACCGAATGGATACTCGGTGGTTTCGAAGACGACGTCGTCCGGTGCGGCGGCGTGGAGCGCCTTCGTCGCTTCCGCGACAACTTCCGGGCCGATTCCGTCGCCGGGGATCAGGGCGATGCTGATGGTACGAGGCATGCCTCTACCGTACCGGTCGGCGAAGCGCCACCCCCTTGCCCCCTCGAGAGCCGCGCGTAGCTTGGAAGCATGAGTATAGGAACCGGAATTGGTCTGTTTGTGGTCGGCGCCATCCTCGCGTTTGCGATTCGGCTGCCCAACAATGTGGTCGCTCTGCCGCTCATCGGCTACATCCTGATGGCTGCCGGCGTTGTCGTCTTCATCATCGGCCTTGTCTTCATGCTGCGGAAGCGCCAGTCCGTCACGACCGTCACGTCGGGCGTCGATGGCGATGGCCGTGCGGTCGACCAGCGCACGACGTCGACGACCCCCGACGAGACCGGCCGTTAGTCGCTGAGTTCGTCGATGCGGCGACCGAAGTAGTCGCGCACCGCACCATTGCGCTCGTAGGAGCGCACCCGAACGTAGGCTTCGCGGGCATCCCGCGTCCGTCCGAGACGGCGAAGGATGTCCGCGCGAGCCGCGATCGCGGTGCGTGCGGCGGCTCCCCCAAGTTCGTTCTCGAGCGCCTCGAGTTCGGCAAGTGACGACATCTCACCGCCCGGCAGGAAGCTGCGGGCGACGATACGCGCGACCTTCGCGGACGGGGAGGGCCAGCGCTCGATGAGTCGGTCGTAGAGGGTGCAGATCGACGCCCAGTCGGTCAGGCGCCATTCTGGGGCCCGGCAGTGCAGCCCCGAGATGCCCGCTTCGAGCGCAAACTGCCCGCCGCCGGGAAGGGCTATTGCGGCAAGATCGAGTCCCTCGTTGATCTCCGGAAGGTTCCAGGAGCGACGATCGGCGTGCTCCAGTGTGACGAGGTCACCGTGGGTGTCGACGCGACTTCGAGAGCGCGCATCGGTGAGGAGCAGGAGCGCGAGCAGTCCCGCCGTCTCGAGGTCGTCCGGAAGGATCAAGCGCAGTCCGCGTGCGAGCTCGATGGCCGTAGCGGTGATCGAGGCCGATCCGAGTTGCTCGCCCTCGAGTGACGTGTGACCGATCGTATAGAGCAGGTGCACGGTACCGAGCACATCGGCGAGGCGATTCTCGAGGGTGAGGTCATCGAGCGGGGCGAAGCGAATGCCCTCGCGCTCGATCTGGCGCTTGGCTCGGGTGAGGCGGGCGCTGAGCGCGGTATGAGTGACGAGCATCGCATCCGCAATGTGCTCGGTTGGGACTCCGCAGACGAATCGAAGCGCGAGCGCCAGCCGCGTCTCCGGGGCGAGATCGGGCGTGCAGGTGACGAACAGGAGACCGAGTCGGTCGTCTCCTCCGGGCGAGGCCTCCACCGACGCAGGCTCCTCCTCCACGAGGAGCGGGAGTCTCTGCCGGAGGCGTGCGTCACGACGCGCAGTGTCGATGGCGATGCGTTTCGCGACGGTGGTCACCCAGGCCGCCGGGTTGATAAGGAGCTCCCGCTCCCGGGAGGCCGCGGCGCGCAGAAACGCCTCCTGTACGGCATCCTCGGCAAGTTCGAGGCTGCCCGTGAACCGGATGACCGCGGCAAGAATGCGGGGCCACTCCTGACGAAACGCCTCGTCGAGCTCTGGGGTGGCCACGCACTCAGTTCTACTGCATCGCGCCCGTATCCATCACCGGATAGAGCTCGATCCAACCCCCGGTCGGGCACAGTGCGGCGAGTTCGCGAGCCTGTGCCGCATCCTTGACACCAAGTTTGTAGTACCCGCTCACGACCTCTTTGGTCTCGCCGAACGGACCGTCCGTGAAGACGGCGGGCGAGCCATTGTGCGCCGGTGTGATGCGGACGGCGGTCGACGGTGGCTGCAGGGCGTCGCCGCCCAGGATCTGCGCGCCCGCTGCCTCGACGGCCTTCGCGAATGCGCCATGGCTCTGCATCGCCGCGGTCCACTGCTCCTCGGTGACCTGCGACGGATCCCACGCCTCTTCGACGATCAGGACGATGTATTCCTCAGCCATTGTTGCTCCTAGCTAGAGCGCGGGCGGTGCCGCTCGCGCGAGTGATTGATTTCACTGTCGCGACGAACGGTACTCGCCAATTTCGACATCCACGGCGAACTTTGTTCCATCGAATGCCCTCTAACTGCGGGTCCGACGCAGTCTAAGTCGCAGTTAGAGGGCATTCGATGGCGATACCCTCGTGGTTGTGAGCGAATCGGCGCGTGTGTACCCCGCTCGCGAAGTCTCGAAACCATGGGGCAGCGAGCTGGTGTTCGCTGAGGTGGACGACGCCTACGTCGGCAAGGTCATCCGAGTTCGGGCGGGCGAGTCCCTCAGCCTTCAGTATCACCACGAGAAGACGGAAACGATTTGCGTCGTCGAAGGTCGGGCTGCGGTCGATTTCGGCGTGGACCGGGAGAATCTGGAAAGCATCGAACTGGGAGCGGGTGAGGCGATTCACCTGACCGCTGGCACCCTGCACCGCATCACTGCGCTCGAGGACCTCATGCTTGCGGAAGTCTCGCTGGCGCGGCCAGGTTGGCGCACGGATGTCGTGCGACTCGAAGATCGCTACGGACGCACTGGTACTTCAGCGCCCTAAACCCTAACTATTGGACGATGTCGATTTCGCGCAGCAGGGATGCGTCGATCGCCTTGCGCAGCTTCTCGAGCATCGCCTCGGGCACCGGCGAGTCGACGGTCAGAACGCTCAACGCCTGTCCCCCGGCCTTCGTACGTGCGATCTGCATGCCGGCGATGTTGATGGATGCCTCGCCGAATTCTCGGCCGTAGATTGCAACGATTCCGGGGCGGTCTTTGTAGATCATGACGATGAGGTGGCTGGCGAGTGGAACCTCGACGTCGTAGCCGTTGATCTCGACAAGCTTCTCGGTCTGCTTCGTGCCGGTCAGCGTCCCCGAGACGGAGATCTGGGAGCCATCACTGAGCGAGCCACGAATGGTCAGTAGGTTGCGGTACTCCTCGCTCACCGGGTCGGTGACCAGGCGCACTGTCATCCCACGCTGTTCGGCCAGGAGTGGAGCATTGACGTAGCTGACGGACTCGCTCACGATGTTGCTGAAGATTCCCTTCAGGGCGGCGAGCTTGAGCACACTGACATCGAATTCGACGATCTCGCCGCGTACCTCGATATCGACGCTCGTCAACGGGCTGGCCGCGAGGCCTGCGAATACCTGGCCGAGCTTCTCGATGAGTGGGATACCCGGGCGAACGGTTGGGTCGATGACTCCGCCCGCAACGTTGACGGCGTCGGGCACGAGTTCGCCATCCAGCGCGAGCCGCACAGATCGAGCCACGGAAACGCCCGCCTTCTCCTGCGCCTCGTCGGTCGAGGCGCCGAGGTGGGGTGTGAGCACGATATTGTCGAGGCCGAGCAGCGGCGAGTCGGTTGGCGGCTCGTTCACGAAAACGTCCAGGCCGGCTCCGGCGATGCGCTTCGATTTCAGCGCGGCGTAGAGCGCGTCCTCATCGATGAGTCCCCCGCGTGCGACGTTGACGATGAACGCGCTGGGCTTCATCATCCCGAGTTGGTCGGTGGAGATCATCCCGGTGGTCTCCGGGGTCTTCGGCATGTGGATGGTGATGAAGTCGGAGGTCTTCAGCAGATCATCGAGGCTGAGCAGCGTGACGCCGAGCTGCTGGGCACGGGTCGCGGTGACGTACGGGTCGTAGGCGACGACGTTCATCCCGAACGCCTGCAGGCGAGCAGTGATCAGGGCACCGATGCGCCCGAGGCCGATGATGCCGATCGTCTTCTCGAACAACTCGGTGCCCGTGAATTTCGAGCGCTTCCAGGTTCCGGCGGCGAGGCTGTCGTGCGCGGCAGGAATGAAGCGCGCGAGGCTCAGGATGTGGCCCACCGTCAGCTCGGCGGCCGAGATGATGTTGGATGTCGGTGCGTTGACCACCATGACGCCGGCGGTGGTCGCGGCCTTCACGTCGACGTTGTCGAGGCCGACTCCGGCGCGCGCGATGACCTTGAGGTTCTTCGCGGCGGCGATCGCCTCCTCGTCCACGTGGGTTGCCGAGCGGATGAGGATGGCACTCGCGTCCGGAAGCGCGGCAAGCAGTGCCGCTCGATCGGTGCCGTCGATGGAACGCACGTCGAAGTCGGGGCCAAGTGCCTCGACGGTCGCGGGTGAAAGTTCTTCGGCGATGAGCACGATCGGCTTGGCCACGAAGTCGGTCCTTTGGTGTTTTAGTAAGCGCTGCTGGCATCCAACGCTGCCATTCGATGACAGCGTGCGGAACGAGTTTACTGGCTAGTGAGTCTGCACGAACGCGATGGAACCGACCGTGCAGCACGCCAGCACTGTGGCGCCGATCGCGAAGAATGCCGCACGAGCGAGAGTGCGGTGACGTAACCCAAGCAGGATCGCTGCCGCGTAGACGACGACCGGCAGGGCGACATCCAGAATCAGCAGCCACCACGGCGTCACGGATCCGAGCACTTTCGGAAGCTGAACGATGTTGCCGATCGCCTGCCAGAAGACGTAGGCGTAGAGAAGAGCCGCCACGACGGCGAGGACGATGGACGGCACGCCATACCGCGGAAACTTCTTTGCCGGCGTCTCGATTGGATCGGTCATCTCAGCTTCCAAACACGAAGGACCAGGGGATCAGGACGACAGCACCAACAAGCAGCCACAGCAGGCGGCCCACCGGTTTCCGCCCGCGCGTTAACAGCAGGGTGACGACGAACCACAGCACGGGAGCCACTATGGCGAGAATCTGCTGCACATGAAACGCGACCAGTTCGAGCTCATCGTTCGACGCGTAGAGGAGACGCTGCCAGGAGATGAACCAGCCGACCGTGTAGAGCAGGTAGATGCCACCGAGGATGCCCAGGGAGACCAGGACCGGAGCGCTCATCGAGGGTGGTTGTTCTTCCTCGTCGTCGTCCTCGACCGGCGCCTCGGCGACCTTCTTCGGTGGCTTCGGCGCCTTGGCTTCGGGAGTCTCGTAGTGACTGGGGTCACGACCACCGGCCCAGGTCAGGGCCTCGTCGTTCTCGTTCCCACTCACGGAACCAGTATTCCGGACATCCGGTCGCCCGGTCGCACCTAACGCCCGGGTTGCGCCGACTAATGTGATCGGGTGCCCCAAGTCGTCGCGATCATCTGCTGTCTCGCACTCCTGGGTTTCGCGGTTTTCCAGGTGGTTCTGCTCACCGGTGTCCCGCTCGCGAGGTTCGCGTGGGGCGGCGAAGATCACTACCTTCAGCCTCGGCATCGGCCGTCCGCGGTCCTGACGATTTGTGGATGCCTGCTCGGAATCTTCGTGGCGCTGCAGGGAGCGAACCTCTTCCTGGTTCTTCCCGTTCTCGCGTCGCAGATCGCCTGCTACGTCTTCGCGGGGTTGTTCTTCGCGGCGTTCATCCTGACCGCGCGCTCCCGCAGCCTCACCGAGCGACGAGTAATGCTCCCGTTCTACGTGATCCTGTCGGCTCTGTTCCTCATTGTTGCCCTGGCCGGCCACCCGAACTGACGCCGCGGCGGCGGTCACGCATCCGCGACGGGATTGCTGTTAACTCGTGAGCATGAGTGCTCCCGATGACGCCCATTGGCTTGCTCGCGCGATCGAGCTCGCGACGCAGAATATCGCCGACGGCGGCGGTCCGTTCGGCGCGGTTGTCGTGCGGGACGGTCGCGCGGTCGCCGAGGGCCAAAACCGGGTGACCGCCAACCTCGACCCCACCGCTCACGCCGAAGTGATCGCGATCCGCGCGGCGTGCCAGGTCGTCGGTGACTTCTCTCTCGCGGGAACGACCCTCTACGCCTCGTGCGAGCCGTGCCCGCTGTGCCTGTCCGCCGCACTCTGGGCCCGAGTCGATCGGGTCGTCTATGCGGCAGACCGGGACGATGCCGCGCGCGGCGGCTTCGACGACCGCGAGTTCTACGAACTATTCAGCCGCGACCGCGAGACCTGGCACATCGAGATCGAGGCGGTGCGCCCTGACAACGCGCCCGCCCCGTTCGATGCATGGCTCGCGCACGAACACCGCACCGACTACTAGCGGGCGGCGCTGCCGTCACGTGAGGTCGCCTCGGCGACCTCACTAGCTAGCACAGCGTCTTCGACTACACCGATGTCAGCGCGCAGCGCTGCCATCGGTGTAGTCGGCGTCCTGCTGCTTCCATGCAAAGAGGGCGCGCAGTTCCTTGCCGGTGGCCTCGATCGGGTGCTCTGCGCCCTTCTTGCGGAGGGCGAGGAACTCGGGAGCTCCGGCATCCTGGTCGCCGATGAAGTGCTTCGCGAACGTACCGTCCTGGATCTCGTTCAGGATGGTCTTCATGTTGTCCTTGACGTGCGGGTCGATGACGCGCGGTCCCGATACGTAGTCGCCGAACTCGGCCGTGTCCGAGACGGACCAGCGCTGCTTGGCGATTCCGCCCTCCCACATCAGGTCGACGATGAGCTTGAGTTCGTGGAGCACCTCGAAGTAGGCAATCTGCGGCTGGTAACCCGCCTCGGTCAGGGTCTCGAAGCCGTACTGCACGAGCTGCGAAACACCACCGCAGAGCACGGCCTGCTCGCCGAACAGGTCGGTCTCGGTCTCCTCGGTGAACGTGGTCTTGATACCGCCGGCGCGAAGACCGCCGATGCCCTTCGCGTAGCTCCAGGCGAGCGCCCAGGCGCCACCCGTCGCATCCTCTTCGACGGCGACGATCACGGGAACGCCGCGACCGGCCTCGAACTCGCGGCGCACGGTGTGGCCGGGGCCCTTCGGGGCGACCATGATGACGTCGACGCCCTCTGGTGCCTCGATGTAGCCGAAGCGGATGTTGAAGCCGTGTCCAAACAGGATCGCCTTACCCTTCGACAGGTTCGGCTGGATGTCCGCCTTGTAGATGATGCGCTGGTACTGGTCGGGAGCGAGGATGACGATGACGTCGGCCCACGCGGACGCCTCGGCAACACTCAAGACCTTGAAGCCGGCCTCCTCGGCCTTCGGCTTCGACTTCGAGTCGGCCTTGAGCGCGACGACGACCTCAACACCCGAGTCGCGAAGGTTGAGGGCGTGCGCGTGGCCCTGCGAGCCATAGCCAATGACGGCGACCTTCTTGCCCTGGATGATCGACAGGTCAGCGTCTTTGTCGTAGAAGATTTCGGTCACTTTGTTTATCTCTCTTTGTTTGGGGTTGCTGTTTAAGATTTGAAGACGCGCTCGGTGATGGACTTGCCGCCGCGACCGATCGCCAGCACGCCGGACTGCGCGAGCTCCTTGATGCCGTACGGCTCGAGGATGCGCAGCAGCGCCTGCACCTTTCCGCTGTCGCCGGTGACCTCGATCACGAGCGCGTCCGGAGCGACATCCACGACCCGCGCGCGGAACAGGGTGACGGCCTCGAGAATCTGGGAACGAGTGGTGTTGTCCACGCGCACCTTGATGAGGAGGTGCTCGCGGGTCACCGCCTGGGCTGGATCGAGCTCGACGATCTTGATCACGTTGATCAATTTATTGAGCTGCTTCGTCACCTGCTCGAGCGGCAGATCTTCGACATCGACGACAACCGTGATGCGGGACAGGCCCTCGATCTCGCTCTTGCCGACGGCCAGCGACTCGATGTTGAACCCGCGACGGGCGAACAGGCCGGCGACCCGCGTCAGCAGGCCGGGTTTATCTTCAACCAAAAGGGACAGAACGTGGCTCATGACCTACTCCTGTTCCCACTCTGGCGCGTGCTCGAGCGCGTATTGGACGGACGAGTTGCCGACGCCCTGCGGCACCATCGGCCAGACCATGGCGTCCCGGCTCACGACGAAGTCGATCACCACCGGGCGATCATTCGTCTCAAGGGCGAGCTTGATGGCCGCATCCACTTCTTCCATCTTGGTGACGCGGATGCCGAGAGCACCGTACGCGTCCGCCATCTTGACGAAGTCGGGGATCATTCGCGATGGTGCGCCATCATCCAGGTGACCCGTGTTCAGGTCCGTGAACGAGTGCCGGCCGTCATAGAACAGCGTCTGCCACTGGCGAACCATCCCGAGCGACGAGTTGTTGATGATCGCGACCTTGATCGGGATGTCGTTGATGGTGCAGGTCGCGAGTTCCTGGTTGGTCATCTGGAAGCAGCCGTCGCCGTCGATCGCCCAGACCACGCGGTCCGGGTTCGCGACCTTCGCGCCCATGGCGGCGGGGAGGCCGTAGCCCATGGTGCCCGCGCCGCCAGAGTTCAGCCAGGCGTTCGGCCGCTCGTACTTGATGAACTGCGCTGCCCACATCTGGTGCTGGCCGACGCCCGCGGCGTAGATGCCCTCGGGGCCGGTCAGCTCGCCGATGCGCTGGATCACGTACTGCGGCGAGAGCTGGCCGTCCTCGGGCAGGTCGTAGCCGAGCGGGTACTGCGTGCGCAACGCGTCGAGCCGCGTCCACCACTCCGACAGGTCGGGCTTGCCCTGCTGCTTCACTACCTCGTCGTAGGCGGCAGTCAGGTCGGCGATGACATCCTTGGCATCGCCGACGATCGGGACATCCGCGATGCGGATCTTCGAAATCTCCGCAGGGTCGATGTCGACGTGAACGACCTTGGCGAGCGGGGCAAAATCACTGACCTTGCCCGTTACCCGGTCATCGAACCGTGCACCAAGCGAGACCAGCAGGTCGCTCTCCTGGATGCCGAGGACAGCGGGAACGGTTCCGTGCATGCCCGGCATGCCGAGGTGCTGCTTGTGCGAGTCGGGGAACGCACCGCGGGCCATGAGAGTCGTCACGACCGGCGCACCGATGGCCTCGGCGAGCGCGAGCAGCTCCTTGCTGGCGCCGGAGCGGATGACACCGCCCCCGACATAGAGGATCGGTCGCTTGGCCTCGGCGAGCAGCTGCGCCGCCGCCTGGATCTGCTTTCCATGCGCCTTCGTTACCGGCCGGTAGCCGGGCAGGTCCACCTTGGGAGGCCAGATGAAGGGTGCGTACTGCTGCTGGGCATCCTTCGTCACGTCGACGAGTACGGGCCCGGGGCGACCGGTCGTTGCGATCTGGTAGGCCGCAACGAGTGTTGCCGGAACCTCCGAGGCATCCGTCACGAGGAAGGAGTGCTTCGTGATCGGCATCGTGATACCGACGATGTCAACCTCCTGGAACGCATCGGTTCCCATCGAGGTCGAGAAGACCTGGCCGGTGATGGCGAGGAGCGGTACGGAGTCCATGTGCGCATCCGCAATGGCGGTCACGAGGTTGGTAGCGCCGGGGCCCGAGGTCGCGATGGCGACGCCAATCTTGCCCGATGAGGCCGCGTAGCCCTCGGCGGCGTGGCCTGCGCCCTGTTCGTGACGCACGAGGATATGCCGGACCGTGGTCGACGCCATCAGCTCGTCATAGAACGGCATGATTGCACCGCCGGGCAGGCCGAAGACGTCCTTGATCCCCAGGTGCTCGAGGGTGCGCAGGATTGCACCTGAGCCGGTCAGCATCTCTGGCTGGGTCGGCGTTACCGCGCGCGCAGGCGTCGATTTCGGGGTCGAACTGGTTGGCACCGGAACTGCTTCCGTTGGCATGATTACAAGCTTCCTCAAGTGGTGGTGATCGGGCGCGCGAGGCTAGCCGGTTACGGCACCCACCGCAGCGGAATGCACGAGCTTGGAGTACTTCGCGAGGACGCCGCGGGTGTAACGCGGAGGTAGGGGAGCCCAGCCGTTGCGGCGAGCTTCCAGCTCTGCGGGCTCGACCAGTAGGTCAAGCTTGCGAGCTGCGATATCGACCCGTATCAGATCAC
>JAUZFP010000068.1 GCA_030838475.1 Actinomycetota bacterium | reverse complement strand
CGGCATCGCCTTGGTAGCCGGCAAAAAGCGGGTACCAAGGCCAGCAGCGGGGATAACGGCCTTTGTCAGCTTTGCAGGCATACCAACAGGCTATCGGGCTCCGGCTCCTAGAATTGCAGGATGACCGACGACGTCAGCCTGCAGAAGCGCGCACTGCGCGCCGAACTGCGCGAGCGTCGCCGCACGCGCACCAGTACCGAGCGTGCCTCCGACGACAGTCGGCTCACCGAACGGCTCGAGACGCTCACCGAACGCCTCGGCGTCACCTACCTCGCCGCGTACCTGTCGACGCCGAATGAGCCATCCACTCGGGACTTTCTGTCCTGGGCGTGCAAGCGCGGAATCAAGGTCATCCTGCCGATCTCCCGCGCGGATGGGCTGCTCGACTGGGCGCCGTACGACGCGAGCGAGGAGTCGGAGGACATCGCCGGGATGCCCGTGCCGACCAGCGAACTGCTCAACCCGATGACGATAAACGATGTCGGGCTGATCCTGGTGCCGGCGGCCACCGTCGATCGCACCGGGATGCGCATGGGGTGGGGCCAGGGCTACTTCGATCGCACGCTCGGCAGCATGGAGTCGTGCCCGCCCGTCTATGCTGTGATCTTCGACGAGGAACTCGTCGACTCTGTGCCCAGCGAAGTGCACGACAAGCGCGTCGACGGTGTGGTCACACCCAGTGGCGTCGTGCGTTTCTCCTAAGGACCCTTCTTGCCTACCTATTCATACAAGTGCACCGAGTGCGGCACGGCCTTCGACATTCAGCAGGCGTTCACCGATGACACCCTCACCGAGTGTCCGAACTGCGGCGGAAAGCTGCGCAAGGTCTTCACCGCGGTAGGTGTCACGTTCAACGGCTCCGGCTTCTATCGCAACGATTCGCGTGCCGCGTCGAAGTCCTCGGAGAAGAGCGGCTCGCAGTCGAAGTCGTCCGAATCAAAGTCCTCCGAATCCAAGACATCAGAATCGAAGCCTTCCGAGTCAAAGGCTTCGGATTCCAAGTCGACGTCGTCGACCCCCTCGACTCCAGCGGCATCGCCCTCTAAGGCCGCTGGGTAACTCGCGCGCGCTCGCGCGCCCTCACAACCGGGAGTACGTGTGTTCAAGGGTTTCAGAGAGTTCATCCTGCGCGGCAACGTCATCGATCTGGCGGTCGCGGTCGTCATCGGGGCCGCCTTCAGCAATATCGTGACCACGATCGTCACGGGCGTCATCAACCCGGCGATCGGCGCGCTGTTCAGCACGGCTTCGCTCGCCAAATCGCTGCCGGTCACGGTTCCGTCGGTCATCCACGGCGGCGCCCCCGCCGTCATCTACTTCGGCGCGCTGATCGCGGCGGTCATCCAATTTTTGCTGGTCGCGATCGTCGTGTACTTCGCCCTCGTGGTTCCGATCAACTTCGTGAAGAAGCGCGCCTTCGAGAAGAAGAAGGATGGCGAAGCTGCGGTTGCCGCGGACACCCCGCCGACGGAGCTCGAACTGCTGACCGACATCCGTGACCTGCTAGCCAAGGGCGCCACCACCGACGCGAAGTAGTCCTGCAGCTGGCGGGAGAAACTGCACCCGTTGGCGGGAGAAGATGATGGGTGGGCGGAGTTCTAACTCCGCCCGTCGCGTAGTTTCTCCCGCCACCCAAGGTTGAGCTAGTAGTGGGGCGGCTTCTCCGCTTTTAGGCGCTCGTCGTTCTCGGTGAGCTCGTGCCGGTCCGGCTCCGCGGCGGGGGTGGGATCGGTGCCGGGAGGCGGTTCCGTTGTCACTCTCCGCGGCCGCTTTTTCTTCTTCTCGGGCTCGTCCACGCGCAAGTTCAGAAGTTCGGTGCGGTGGGCACGATATCGATCGGCTCGGTGACCGCGGCGGGGGCGCTGGCCCCCAACAGCCTCACGACGCTCTGGGCAACGGCGTCCGGATCGCTGAACAGCTCGAACACGTGCACGCGCAGGTAGTGCCAGCCGAGGCGACGAAGGAGCTCGGGACGGAGCCGCAGGGATTCGCGCAGGCTGGACCGCAACAGCACGCTGTCGGTCTCGATCGCAACACACACACCGCCATGGGATGCGACGAGCCCGAGCTTGCCCCGGTGGCCCAGCGCGACATTAAGTCCGCGAGCCTCGAGCCTCCGCGCGAGATCGACCAGCATCGGGTCCGAGTCGTCGGGGAGCGGGATCTCCGCCGCTCGCGCGCCGATCTCGTCCAGGATCTGTGCGAGGGCGACGGCGCCGTGCTCCATCCGGGCATCGTCGATGTCCTCGGGTTCGAAGCAGCTGACAATGACCATCGATCGCCGCGCGCGTGTCATCGCGACCGCGAGCAGGCGTTCGCCACCCGGCTCGCCGAGGGCGCCGAAGTCGGAGAGCACGCGCCCGTGCGGTGTGCGACCGAAACCGATCGAGAAGATCACCCGGTCGCGACTCTCGGCGACGGCGTGCTCGATCGTCGACACCGTGAAGGGTTCTGGTCGATCGCCGACGACGAACTCGGTAAACTCCGGGCTGGTCGCGAGCGCCGCGAGGACTGCCTGCTGCACGCGAACCGCGTGGCGCTGGCTCGCGGTGATGACCATGAGCGATTCGCGCGGGCGCTGCGCCGCGTGCTCGAGCACGAGTTCGACCACGCGTTCGACCTCGGCGTCGACGCTCTCGACGGCTCCGGTGTCGCCGTCGGGCATCCCGAATCCGTCCTCGACGTATTCGAGCGAGATGCTGGAGTGGCCGAGGAAGCTTCCGGCCCACGGCAGGGACTCGATTTTCCCGCCGTAGAAACGACGGTTGACCAGCTCGGCGAGATCCTCGCCACCCGCGCGGTAGCTGCGGGTCAGCGAGAGTGTGGTGAGCAGCCCACCCAGACGCGCGAGCGCGGAATCGGCGTGCCGCTCATCCGAAGCCTCGGGCGACTCGACCACCCGCTGCTCGCTGTCCGACTCCTCCGGATCGACGATTCCGGTGGCAAAGGGTGCGGGACTCTGCGTGACCGGGTCGCCAAACGCGATCACCTGGCGCGCCCGACGGAGTGGGCCCGCGTTCTCGGCGATGGTTGTCGCTCCCGCGTCGACGAGGATGACGGTGTCGAAGACACACGACTCCACGATCCTGCTCACCTCGTATGGCGACGCAAGCCAGACCGGGGCGATGGTTCGCGACAGGTGCGGCGCTGTCGTCTGCAGGTCGAACGAGGTGACAACGGACCGTCGCAACAGCTTCTTGAGGAGGGATGCCTCGTCGGGCCAGTCGACCAGCCCGATCTTCCAGTTCTCTGCCTGCTGCCAGGACAGGAGTTGGGCACTGCCCGCGGCGTGTGCCTCGTCAACCAGCCGGAAGTCCGCCTCGAGCCGATCGAGCACCGTCGTGTTGGCGCCGAGCAGGGCGCGTTCGCTCTGCAGCAGTGATTCGAGCGCCGACTGCCACCATGCCTGCTCGAGCTCCGCCTCGACCTGGGATTCCGGAACATGCCGGGCGGCGAGGTCAGCGATCAGTGGATCGAGCTGGAGGTCGCGGAGGGTCGACATGAGCGCCGAGCGCTCCTGCAGGTTGTTGAGCACATCGGAGTCGGCGGCGAGGCCCTCGATCTTCTGGACCAGTGCGCCAATGGGCATGTACTCGAGCTGGCTGTCACGAGTGAGCAGTCGCAGCGGATCGTTGAGCTGGGCCAGCTGCGCGGCCGTCTCCGAGAACACCGATTGCACGTCGGCGATCCCGACCGGGACCGCCGGGGGCACGCCTTCGGCAACGAAGCGCTGCCACAGGATGCGCTGCTGCTGGATTTTCACGAGCGCCTCGTGCATGTCGCCCACGTGAACACCGGGGCGAACGTATTCCTTCGAGAGCTTCTTGAGCCGGCGCCGGTTCGCTCCCGACATATCGCTGTCGCGGCGCGGCGCGTTGGCGAGGATCAGTTCGGTCAGCGACCGGTCGAAAACCTCGGGAAGGAATCGGTCGAGGGTGTCACGGAGCTCGACGAGGAGCGCGAGGTAGGTGCCGAGTTCGGCAAAGTTCTCGAACGGGCGCATGTAGGTTCCGCGAATAAGGTCCTGCGCGCGCGCGAACAACTGCGGCAGCAGGTCCTCGTGCAGGTGCTGCGCAATCCGATGTGCCCGGGTCGCCGCATCCCCACTGGAGAACTGCGCGCCGTACCAGGGCGAATCCCCAGGGCCATAGCGAAACTCCCCGAGCGCTGCGGCGGTAACCATGGTCTCGGATGCCCGGTGCCGGTCGACGGTCAGCGCCTCCACCGTGGCCCGGCTCAGTCGGGCCGTCGTCTTGGGTGGGGTGGGAAGGAACGACAGACGGCTCAGCTCGGTGATGCAGTCGAGCACGCTGACGCCCAGCACCTCATCCGGCCGGGAGAGGGCTCCGCGATAGTCCAGCATCACCTTGCGCAGGCGCACCAGAGCGTCGTCGACGTCGCCGATCAGGGGCTTCTTGGCCTTCTCGATTCGCGAGATGGAGCGCACGATGTCGCGTCGCAGCGTTGCCGGTGAGACCGCGAGACCGGGAAGGCCGACGTCGACGAGCCGTTGGGTGATCCCGTGCAGCGAGGAGCGACGTGCGCTCACCACCAGCACACGCTTGTTCTGGCTTACCAGGTTACCGATGGCGTTGACGATGGTCTGCGTTCCGCCGGTGCCGGGCAGCGTCTTGACGACGAGGGAGTTGCCCGCGGCGATCTGTGCGACGACGTTCTCCTGTTCGGCATCCGCGTCGAGCAGAAGGGTGTCGGATTGTGGCGGTCGGGTATCGGAGCTCATGGCTGCGACGGGAGAGTAGCTCTCCTCGATCGTCCAGCGCGCCGTCGGATTGCCGGCGAGCGCGTCAAGGACCGGGCTCGCCAGGTTCGCTGCATCGACGACCATCGCCGTCGCAACCTCGGCAAACGACGAGACGACGAGACGTGGACTCACGTTGAACCACTCCAGGTGGCCGGTGAGCCCCCGGAGCCGGTCGATCACGGGATTGGGCTTGAACGTGCCGTCCTCGTCGGTGAGCGCGACGAAGGCGCGTTCGTCGAGATCGAGCTGGAATTGGGCGAGCAGCGCCTGCTGCAGCTGCGGATTGAGAACGGCATCGCCGCGCAGCTTCAGCTCGAAGTCCCTGCCTGCCCTGCGGATGGCGAGCGGTCGCAGCAGGAGCGGGGCGCGGTAGTCGACGTCATCGTGCCGCCATTCGACGACACCGATGCCCAGCGCGATCGCGTCGATGCCGCGGGCGGTGGACAGCTCGAGGCCCTTTGCCGCTATTTCGCCTGCGGCGGTCTTCGCTACCCGCAGCGCGACCTCGTCACGAATGAGGTTGGAGAGGAGCGTCGTCTTTCCGGTGATGAATTGCGCGAGACCACCCGGATGCGTCGAACTCAGTTCGATGCGGGTGCGCGGGGTATCCACGAAGTGCAACAGGGGTGAGGAGCCGCCGATGTTCGCGAGCTCGGTTCGCCACGCCTCCCAGGTCGGTTCAGCCACATTCACCGCCCTCACTGTTGGATCCCCGAGACTGAGCGCGTGCGGCAGGGTCGCCTGTCGCGGGGCGTCGAGGGGCGCATCATCTTCGAGGGATTCGTCCTCGCGACTACCGACACGCCACACGAGGCCACTTTAAGGCCGGATTCCCCGAACTTCGGGGACGCCTGCGGGGTTTCGCGTGAGTCCTGTGCTGGGGCGAATCGCGGCGACCCTGTCGACTAGCTCGGCGGGTAGAGGAACCGACCGACCGAGGAGATCGGAATCGTGCGCATCGCATAGGAGCGACTCGAGGTTCCGTTGTATTCCTCGATCACGACGTTGTCGCCGGAAATCGCGTGAACGTAGGCGACGTGGTTGCCAACGAACCAGGCGACGGAACCGACGATCGGCGTTGCGCTCGTGGGCCAGCCGTGAGCGATCCAGGCCTTCTCCCACTGCGACGCGTTACCGCCGCTGGGAGTGAGGTTTGACCAGACCCACTTCCACGGAGCCGCGGTCACGCCCTGGTCGCGGTTGAGGCGCCAGGCGACGAAGTCGACACACTGCCGGTAGTTGTAGCCGAGCGGCGAGAGGGAGTATCCCGCGTTACGCCACGGGTAGTCGTCGCCGGGCTGGCGAACCCGTGAGGCGTCCGCGAGGTACTGCGCGTTGATCTGTTCGGTGCGAAGCTCGGCCTCGGTCGTGGCGGACACGGTGTCTCGGCTGACCTTTGACGTCTCGATGCTCGCGCTGATCTTGACCGACTGGCTGCCCTTGGCGGTTGCCGTGCCGGCCTGCAGGGTGTTGGCAGACGATGCGACGGCGGGAAGCGCAATACCGCCGACGAAACCGGAGATGACGAGCAGAACGAAGAGAACCTTGAGCGGGTTCTGGCGCTTGCGTCCTCCCGGACCTCGCGACGCGGTGGATGTCGGCGGCGCGATCTTCGGTGTTGCCGCCATTTTGCGCACGGCGAGCTGGTCGCGTCGGCTGAGCTTTGCCCCGGCCTTCGGCGCTCCGGTTTGCGCGCCGCGGGGGCCCGACTTACGGCTCGACGAGGCGGCATCCTTCATCGCTCGCCGCGAGGCAAACTGGGGCTGGGTGGGAACCAATGGGGCAGGCACTGAACCAGTGTCGGCGCGGTTCGCGAAGAGCTCTGCCAGCGAATCTGGCGACTGCTCATCGGACACGGCGTGAACCTCCGGGCGAATTTGACTGGGTGCTTGCGGGCAATTTCCCACGCGGAAGCGGCCCCAGTTCCTTTTCGAGGTTACCCGAGGCTCTGTGATCTGTCACCTTTTGGCAACGAATGGGTAACGATGACGGTCGCCCCAGTTCAGGTGTGGTGGCTTTTTCCGCGCGTAAGTCAAGCCCTGAACATTTTGCGAACGTTCCTGAACCCGCTCATTAGAATTGCGCAAACGAAGGGAGGATCTGCTCGTGTCAGCTGCAGATGCGACCGATCGGCTGCTCGGCGAGCGCTACTGGCTGGAGGCCGTGCTCGGGCGGGGCGGAATGTCGACCGTCTTCCGCGCGCACGACCAGGTACTCGGTCGTCCGGTTGCCATCAAGCTGTTCACCCAGTCCAGCGCCGCGGACACCAGTCGGCAGGAGTCGGAGCTCGCGGTGCTGTCGAGCTTGAGCCACCACGGTCTCGTCAATCTCTTCGATGCGGGTGTCGACCTCGGTGAGGATGGACAACACCATCGCTTTCTGGTGATGGAGTTCGTTCGCGGAACCGACCTGCAGTCTCGCCTGGCCGAGGGGCCGATTTCGCCGCGCCATGTCGCCGAGATCGGGTTCGACATCGCCGAGGCTCTGGAGTACGTCCACGATAACAAGGTCGTCCATCGTGACATCAAGCCGTCGAACATCCTGCTTGTCGACTACGGAAACGGCGCTCCCCGTGCACGTGCAAAGCTCAGCGATTTCGGCATCGCGCTCAGCGAGGACATGGAACGGATGACCCGCGAGGGCGCGACCACCGGCACCGCGGCATACCTGAGCCCGGAGCAGGCCGCGGGCGCGAAGGTCGGCAAGCCGAGCGACATCTACTCGCTCGGTCTCGTCCTGCTCGAGTGCTTCACTCGCCACGTCGAATTCCCGGGCTCCATCGTGGAGTCCGCGGTGGCGCGGGTAACCCGCAATCCGGTCATTCCCGAGGACCTTCCTGTGCACTGGCGGTCACTGCTGAAGGCAATGACCGCGCGTCGACCGAGCGATCGACCGCGGCCGCGGGAGCTGGTCGCATCCCTTCGCCAACTCGTCATTGCCGAGAGTGCGAGACACAAGGATGTCGACGCTCCTCTGCTCGAACCGACCGGACCCAGGGATTCGGAGGCACTCCGCTCCGCCTACCTCGATACCTATCCCGATATGGCGCTCGATCGCGTCACCTCGCTCGCCGCGCGGCTCTTTTCCGCACCGATCGCGATGGTGAGCGTGCTCGACAATGACAGGGTCTGGCTGAAGTCCCACTTCGGCGCCGAGGTCGACCACATCCTGCGTCAGGTCGACCTGACGACGCCGGGTCCGCTTCCCCAGGAAACCACCGTGATCGAGGACGCGCTGCTTCACCCGCAGGCTCGGGAGAACAGGCTGGTCACCGGTGAGGCGGGCCTCAGGTTCTTCGTCGGAGTGCCGCTTCGACGCGAAGGCGGCGACGTCATCGGCACGCTGAGCGTGTTCGACACCAAGCCGCACGAGGTCAGCGAGGTCGAACTGGCTAACCTCGAGGACCTCGCGGCTCTCGTCATGGTCCAGCTCGACCTTCGACGCGAGACCGCACGAATGACGGGCGAGATGGACTCGCCCATCATCTCCTCGGTCACGATGTCGCTCCCGGACACCGAGTAGTCAGGACGCGGAAGCGTCCGCCAGTTCTCTCTGCGGGTCGAAGTCGGAGTTGTTTTTCACGTTCGATGCGTAGGTGTCCACATAGTCCTGGTCGCCGAGGGCGAGGATGTTCAGCATCACTTCGTCGGTGACCGCGCGCAGGATAAATCGATCGTTGTCGAGCCCGGCGAAACGCGAGAAGTCGAGCGGGTCGCCGATATTGACGGTGATGCGTGGGAAGTGTACGAATCTGCTGCCCTTGGGAAAGATCTCCGGCGTCCCGCTGATGCTCACCGGGATGATGGGCACTCCGGCCGCGAGCACCATCCGCGCGATTCCCGTCTTGCCCCGATAGAGGCTGCCGGTCGGACTGCGCGTGCCCTCGGGGTAGATACCGAGAGCCTTGCCCTCCGCGAGCGCCGCGAGCCCCGTATTAAGGGAGTCGCTCGACGCCGCACCACCGGAGCGATCGATCGGGATCTGGCCGACGGCGAGGAGGAAGTTGCGAACGAACCAGCCAACCGGCCCTTTTCCCTGGAAGTAGGCGGCCTTCGCGAGAAAGGTCAGCCGTCGAGGAAGGGCGATTGGCAGAAAGAAGGAGTCGATGGCGGAGAGGTGATTGCTCGCCATGATGATGGCGCCGTGCCTCGGCAGGTTCTCCAAGCCGTAAATCCGGATGCGGAAGAACAGGTGCAGTAGCGGACCGACCACGAGGTACTTGAGGAACCAGTACACGGTGCCCTACCCCTCGGTGTTCTCGAAGATGGCGGCGAGACCCTGGCCGCCGCCAATGCACATGGTCTCGAGCAGGTAGCGACCGCCCGTTCGGCGAAGGTGCCGGGATCCCGTCGCCAGCATACGCGCCCCCGTGGCCCCAACGGGATGCCCGAGCGAGATGCCCGAGCCGTTCACGTTGACGCGATCCCAGTCGGCATCCGTCAGTTTCAACTTCCCGGTGACGGCGAGTACCTGGGCGGCGAACGCCTCGTTGAGTTCGATCAGGTCCATGTCGGACATCCGAAGGCCGGCCCTCTCGAGCGCGGCGGCTACGGCGGGAACGGGACCGAGTCCCATTCGGGAGGGGTCGACGCCCGCGCGCGCCCAGGTGACGAGTCGCACGATCGGAGTCAGTCCCAGCTCTGCGGCCTTCTCTGGCGTGGTCACGATGCACGCGGCTGCGGCGTCGTTCTGTCCGCTCGCGTTACCGGCCGTGACGGTCGATTCGGTGTCTTTGGCGACAAGCACCGGTTTCAGTGCGGCCAGAGCATCCAGCGTGGTGTCGGCCCGCGGAGTCTCATCCACGTCCACAACGACCGTACCGCCGCGCGACGGAACCGCGACTGGTACAAGTTCGTCGACGAAGCGACCCTCCTCGACCGCGGTCGACGCGCGCTGCTGGGATCGGAGCGCGAGCGCATCCTGGTCTTCCCGGCTGATGCCGTAGTCGCGACGAAGGTTTTCGGCCGTCTCCAGCATTCCGTCCGGCACGGGGTAATACTTGCCGCCGGCCGTCTCGCGTCCGCGACCGAGCGCGTCGTGCAGGCGAATTCCCGCCGTCCCGGCGATCCCCCAGCGGGATGCCACGGTATAGAACGGGGCCTGGCTCATCGATTCGACGCCGCCCGCAATAATGAGGTCGCTGATGCCGGTCTGAATCTGCATCGCCGCGTCGAGGATCGCCTGCAGCCCCGACCCGCATCGCCGGTCCACCTGCAGGCCGCCCACCGTGACCGGAAGGCCGGCATCCAAGGCGGCGACCCTGGCGATCGGCGCCGCCTCTGCGGTTGGATGCGCCTGACCGAGAATGACGTCATCGACAGTCGCCCCGTCAATTCCTGTGCGCGCAAGCAGGGCCGCGATGACCGTCGACGCCAGCTCGGCGGGAGGCACATTCTTGAAGACACCGCCGAATCGGCCTATGGGGGTCCGCAGGGGTTCGCAGATGACAACGTCTCGAAGCACGGCTGTATGCACAACGTCGAACGTAGTCCCCGTTGCGATCGACGGCGACGAGTTCTGGGGTCGCTGTCGAATTGTGGGTGAGTCGTTCGTCGCGCTCATGACCCGGCAGTTCCGCCGGTATCGACGAAAGGATCTCTCGTGAGCAACCCAACCTATCCAGCCGACGCCGGAGCCAGCCTCTACCTGCTGACGGTGCTCGGCAAGCCCAACTCGGGCAAGCCCGCAGGCGCACGCGACCTGCACAACGCGACAGCCGGAAACCCCGGCGGGGTTGCGGCCGCGAAGTCACTCGGCGACCTCAGCCACAACGTGTTCCTGCCCGCGGGCACGGACAACGACAACCTGCTCTTTCTTGACACGTGGAACAGCCCGACCGGAGTCGGGCAGTTCTTCTCGGACGCGCAGGTGCTCGAGGGCGGCGCCGCCCTCTTCGCCGATCGCGAAGCCGTGCTGTGGATGCCCGCCGCCGGTTTCGGCAGCTACTCGCTCCCGGTGCCCTCGGGGCGCACCGTTGGCGCGATCGGCCTCATGCGCGCGCCCGTGAGTTCCTTCGATGTGGCCGGCCCGGCGTTCGCCGCGGACTCCGCGTCGAAGATCAACGCGAGCCGCCAGCTCGGACAGGTGGCCCACCAGCTGTGGGTACCCGTGCCGATGCCCGGCTCCACGCCGGCGACCGAGGTGCTGGGTGTCGACGTCTGGCTCGACAAGGCCGATATGGACACCTGGTACGCCAGCGCGACCTACGACGAGCTCGGGTCATCCTTCACCGGAGCCCCCGTCACCAGTATCTGGACCCCGGCCGGCAAGGACTGGATCGAGTGGTAGGCCTGTAAAACTGATCGGATGCAGACCGTTCTCCTCGTCGAGGGCGCCAGCGACCGCATCGCACTAGAGACGCTCGCAAGGCGACGCAACCAGGACCTCACCGAGACCCTGGTTGTGTCGCTGGACGGGGTCACGAACGCGAGCAAGGCGATCGCGGAGTTCGGGCCGAGAGGTCGGGATCTGCGCATGGCCGGGCTCTGCGACGTGGGCGAGGAACGCTACCTCCGTGGCGGACTCGAGCGGGCGGGACTCGGTCCGATCCAGAGACGGGGCGACATGGAGCGCCTGGGTTTTTTCGTGAGCGAAGCGGATCTCGAGGACGAACTCATCCGGAGCATCGGCACACCCGCAGTCGAAGACGTTCTGGCGGACGAGGGTGATCTGCTGGCTTTTCGCGTCTTCCAGAACCAGCCGTTCCAGCGGTCCCGAACCACAGAACAACAGTTGCATCGGTTCTTCGGCACGACCTCGGGTCGAAAGGCCCAGTACGCGGCAGCGCTGGTCGAGGCGCTCGATCTTGGCCGCGTACCGCGTCCGCTGGCGGCGTTGCTCGACTTCGTCGCTCAGGCCGCCTGAGAGATGCGGACCATGTTTCCGGACGGGTCGCGGAACGCACAATCCCGCGGTCCCCAACCCTGGTCGATGGGCTCCTGCAGCACCTCTGCGCCGGTCGCCTGGGCCCGCTCGAACGCGGCATCCACCTCGTCCGAGGAGAAGACGAGCGGTGGCATTGCGCCTTTCGTGACGAGTTCCTGAAGCGCATCGCCGTCGGCCTTCGAACGACCCGCGTGCGGCTCGGACAACACGATCTTGGAGCCCGGCTGGCTGTCGTTGCCGAGAGTGACCCAACGAAATCCGCCCGACTCGACGTTATTGAGAACCTCGAGGCCGATGGCGTCCCGATAGAAGGCGATCGATTCGTCCACATCGTTGACCGTGACATTGCAGAACTGGAGTGAGATTGTCATGCGGCCAACTCTAGGCAGCACTGGTTTCAGTCGCTTCTCGAATCCTGCTCTGTTGCTCGCCATACTGGTTCGCAGGGCAAGGCTGAAGGAAAGCGACCATGGCTGGATCGAGGCACGTACGCGTCGCGATCCTCGGTGCCGGATTCGCGGGTCTCGGGATGGCCATCCAGCTGACCCGGCACGGGATCGACGACTTCCTGGTGATCGAGCGCGCGGACGAGGTCGGCGGCACCTGGCGCGACAACACGTATCCCGGCGCGGCCTGCGACATCCGCAGCGACCTCTACTCGTTCTCCTTCTTTCCGAAGCCCGACTGGACAACGCACTACGCGTCCCAGCCGGAAATCCTCGGCTACCTGAAGGCGGCGGCGGAACACTACGACCTCTACTCGCGAATGCTCCTGGGGACCGAGCTGACATCGGCGTCCTGGGATGAATCCGAGGAGCTCTGGCGCATCGAGACCAGTCGGGGGTCGCTCACGTCGAGCGTGCTGGTCGCGGGCGCTGGACCGCTGATCGATCCGAAGTGGCCGGACATCCCTCGCCTCGAGTCGTTTACCGGCCCGCGGTTCCATTCGGCACGCTGGAACCACGACATCGACCTTGCGGGCAAGCGGATCGCCGTGATCGGCACGGGAGCGTCGGCCATCCAGTTCGTCCCCGAGCTGCAGAAGGTCGCGGCTCGCGTCACCGTGTTCCAGCGCTCGGCGCCATGGATCGTGCCGAGAGCGGATGCCGTGACCTCCCATGGGCGGCGATGGCTCTTCGCGAGGGTTCCCCCGCTGCAGCGGATCTCCCGCCGGTGGATCTTCGCCAGGGCGGAGGCCCAGTTCGCGGGCTTCCGCTTCCGTCTTGTGGGCAAGGTCATCGAGGCACTGGCGACCAGCTATCGGAACCACGCCGTGCCCGACCCCGACCTCCGCCGGAAACTAACCCCGACATTTCGTCTCGGCTGCAAGCGCATCCTCATTTCGAGCGCGTTCTATCCGGCGATGGGCAAGTCGAACATGGAGCTCGTGACGGACGCGATCGAATCGATCGAGGGCAACACCGTCATCACGACGGACGGCGCCTCGCACACTGTCGACGTTCTGATCGGCGGCACGGGTTTCAACGCAACGAAGCCGCCCGTCGCGCGCCTGCTCCGCGGCCGGGATGGCGTGCTGCTCGCCGATCAATGGGAGCCGCACATGTCCGCGCTGCACGGCACGACGGTGGCGGAGTTTCCGAACCTCTTCCTGCTTGTCGGACCGAACACCGCGCTCGGGCACAACAGCATCATCTACATCATCGAGGCTCAGCTCGAGTACGTACTCAAGGCGCTGGACGCCCTCGATCGCCGCCAGGCGACCGCACTCGAGCCGACTCCCGCCGCCCAGGCGGAGCACAACGCGAGATTGCAGCGATCGCTGTCACGGGCCGTCTGGAGCACGGGCGGCTGTACGAACTTCTATCTCGACGAGACCGGTCAGAACACGACGCTGTGGCCCCATCGTGCCGCGGCGTTTCGTCGCGCACTGACTTGTTTCCGGTCCCGGGAGTACGCGTTCGCCGCGAAGCGCTAGGCGGCTGTCGGTTGCTTCTGTCGCGCGGGGCGCGTGCGAACCTTCGCCACGCACGAGGGCATTGCGGCGACCGCCGCGTGTTCGGCCGCGCGGTAGACGCTGGGTGTGACGCCGAGCAGTTCGGTAAATCGCGTGCTGAATGAGCCGAGCGACGTACAACCCACGGCGATGCAGGCATCCGTCACCGACGTCCCCACCCGCAACAGGGCCATGGCGCGTTCGATTCGTCGAGTCATCAGGTAGCTGTAGGGGGTCTCACCGTAGGCGGCACGAAACTGCCGGGAGAAGTGGGCGGATGACATGAGCGCGCGAGTCGCCATCGTCGGAACGTCGAGGGGAAGTGCGTAGTCGCGATCGATGAGGTCGCGGGCGCGACGCAGGTGCGCGAGGTTTGCGAGCTCCTGCGGTGTCATGCAGGAAGGCTAACATCCCTAAAATTGATTGCGGCAGAGGCATTTCCGGTGGGAGGAACCATGGCCGGGAAATCAGGCGACGAGAGCAGGTTCGCTCCGAAAGCGACGCCGCCCGCCCCGACCAGACCGATCTCGATCGAGCGGTCCGTGGACGAGGGCGTGCTGATTGCCAGCGCCGCCGTCGTGATGGACGTGAAGAACCTCATCATCGTCGACGCCATCCGCGATGGGTCAACATTTGACGTGGACAATGTGACTGCCGCCGTTCGGAACGAGTTGCGGGACCTCGCGGAGGAGAACGAGTCCAGCGCGAATCGGGTGCAGCAGCTGTCGGTTGATGTTCAGACCAGACGCGGGCCCCGCGACAACTCGGAGGGCTACCAGGTCGACGATCATCCGACGCTCACGAAGCGCGGAATCATCCACGTGATGCTCGCTGCCGAACTCGAACGCCTGAGTGAGGACCCCGAGTTCCTGGCCGGGCTCGCCGAGCGCGCACGGGTTCAGGCGTGGGCCGAGGTTGGTGGCGCGATCGAGTCCCGGCTGCTCGAGTCAGTCTCGACGTCCGTGGACCCCTCCTATGAAGAGGAGAAGCCCGCGCGGGTTCGCGCGCTGGTGGACATCAACCTTCGCGCGCTCGAGAAGCAGGCCAAGCGTCGCGCACGCCGATCCCACAGCTGACAGCCGCTACTTGCCGTCGCTGCTCTCGCGGTCTTCGAGTCCGACGGCGGAGCGCAGCTCGGCCGCATCCTTGTCGAGCCCCTGCGCCTGCATCAGGTCGGCGAGCGAATCCGCGATGGCGTTCAGCTTGCCCTGGACCGCGTTGTTCGACCGCTCCTGGGTGTTCTGCAGCAACGCGACGAGAAGGAACGTGATGATCGTTGTGACGGTGTTGATGATGAGCTGCCAGATGCTGACGCTGTGCAGCACGGAGATGGATGGTGCCCACACGACGACAAGCAGCAGGCAGAATGCGAAGAACCAGGCTCGACTGACGATTCGGGATGCGACATCCGCGAACCGGTCAAACCAACCAACCGTGCTGTCGACATCCGAGGGCATCGCTGGCTTTGAGGCGGGCATGAATTACTCCATCCGTACGGTTCGTGATCGACAAGTTTGTCGCTCGAACCTAACCGGACGTGACTTCGCGGCGGTAGGGGTTGCGTTCCGGCGGTGAGCTAACTTCAGAATTTGACCGAATTTGCACCCCCTCCGGGGGGCAAAATTGCCCTGAACCTGAACGTTCGGTAACACTTCGCACTAAATTGACCTTTCGAGTTTTCTGTCCCCCTTTATGCGGACTATTGTCGAAACGCCCGGCACTCTTAACCCGCTGCCGTGGAAACCCGAACTGCGCGATCCGAACTCGCGCGCCCCTCTCAAGGACACCCAATGCAGACCCTTACCCCCCTTCCTCGCGCCCAAAAACGGCAGTGGGGCTCCGAGCGCC
>JAUZFP010000016.1 GCA_030838475.1 Actinomycetota bacterium | reverse complement strand
TCCAGCCCTGCGAGACGCCGTACTCGCGGGCGACCGCCGACTGGCTCCGGCCTTCAACGACAACAGCGGTGATCACTAAGCGGGCTTTCGACATCCGCCGAAACTGGCCGACTCAGGCTATTCCGATGACTTGCGACACCCCATTCGCATGTCCTGGATCACCACACTGTCCCCGCTACCAGGCAAAACGGCCCCCGGAGAACTCTCCGGGGGCCGGTTTCATGCCACTTGTGAACGGATTTGTGAATGTGAGCGTTGCTAACGATCTTGTGAATCGCCATCCCAGGCGGATCCAAGGAGGAACGATGCCGCCTGCTCCGCCGCCTCGCGATCGTCGTTCTTGAGCACGTGGGCATAGGTCTGCAGGAAGAATCCGACGTTGGCATGCCCGATGCGGTCGCTCACGACCTTTGGGCTCACGCCCGCCTTGAGCGCGCCTGTCGCATATGAATCTCGAAGGTCATGAAAGGTGATCCGCGATAGCCCCGCGGCCGCAGCAAGGCGCTCAAAGCGCTTCCTGATGGTGTCGGGGTGAGGTGGACGACCGTCCGGAAACGTGAACACGTAATCCCCGGGATGGTAATCGGTGCCGTAGAACTCGCGTTCCCGATCTTGAACCTTCCGCCAGTTCGGCAGGGCAGCGATCGTCGCGCGGTCGATGGCGATCGTCTGGTCGGCGTTTTCAGTCTTGCCTCCCGCTTTATCGTGCGCACGTCCACCCACGACCACGCGGTTGTCGTGCACCGTGATTTCGCCGGCGTCCAAGTCGACGGAGTCCCATCGAAGTCCGCATACCTGGCCTCGGCGGATGCCGGTCGTGAGTTCCAGCAGGAACAGGGCGGCGAATCGATCGCGGCGGACCGAGGCGAGGAAAGTTCGGATCTCCTCGGTGCTCCACACCTGCCGACGAGTGCGAGCGCGCTTGGGCGGTTTGACGTGACTCGCAGGGTTGTCGTTGATGTACTTCCAGGCGACGGCGTCGACCAAGGCGCGGTGAATCATCGCGTGGATGTTCCGAACAGACTTGGGGGCCAGGCCGGCGGGATCGGCTTGGGAACAATGCCGGCGTTGAAACGTCGAACGGCAGCGCGCGCCGCGTGAATCGTGGTGTCACACGCAGCGGCGAACTGACGGGGCGTCGGACTTGCCCCTCGCGCCTCCTGCTCCGACCAGAAGGCGTAAATCGCGCCGTTGCGGTCCCGTTTGACTCTGCCCTCCGCGAGCAGCGTTCCGTACAGCTTCAGCAGTTGAGGCTCATTGAGCCGCTGAAGCCGTTCTTCGCCAATGCGGGGCAACACATAGGCATGCGCATAGTCCCTCCAGTTCTGCCAGGTCGTGGCGTCAACCGTCGGCTCGATCGCGGCAAGCCACTCGTCGAAGAACTGAGCGACGGTACGGGTCGAGGACCTGACCACCCTGCCGCGGTCGGCGTCGCGCATCGCCTCACGGCAGGCCTTCCAGGCCTCCTTCTCGGTGGGGAATCCACCCTTCGAAATCGACGGGTTCTGACCCGTCGCTGAGTCCTTCTCCGGGGCGAGGAACCGATAGGTCCACGTCCTGCCCCGCTGATACACCGAGCCTTTCACGATGCCAGCTCACGAAGCCCGGCTGTCACCACGTAGACGCGCCCGCCCAGCCGGCGCACGGGGAGTTCGCCTGAGGCCACCAGACGGTAGGCCGCCGCCCGGCTGATCCCCAGGAGCTGGGCCGCGCGAGGCACGGCGAGCAGAAGGGTCAGGTCGTTGAACACCTTGTCTTCCAATTTCATTCACCACCCTCAGAGGAGTCATGTCGGATACGGCTTGTCCGAGATGCTGCACCCGCTGTGTGAGGTTGTCGCCCAATCAGCTTCGCGCCGCGGGCGATTAGTCGCCTTGGTGTGTCATCAGGCTCCCAACATCACTGTAATTCTCCGCGGCGACACCTTTGTGCAGAATTTTGGCGCGACGCCTCACGGCGTTACTCGGCTATACCGTTCCCTGGAGGGCGGTGGTGAGCATCATGACCGATTCCCGAAAAGCTGACGTTGCCTCGCTCCTACCGTTGGAAGTCGGAAGGCGAGCCAGCGACTCGTCGCAGTGCGGCGACGTTGGCTGATTGCTCGAAATGTCGTGTGACCGCTCCTAATTTGCGGAACAATCACTACGTGCACCAGTTGGGAGGGGGATCCCGATGAGTATCGGGACTCTGGTCGCCGTCGCGGAGTCGACCGATCGGGTCTTGGCGGCCGGACGCAGATTGCAGGACGGGCGGGCAGACCCCGACCGCGTCAGCTTCGCCACCGACCTTCTTGCCGACCGACTCGAGCAGAGTCTGGCCATCTTCGGAGCAGTGGGCACCCAGGGCTTCGATTCCGTGGGTGAGCAAGAAGCCGATTCGCCCGAGGACGAGCTCATCGTCGCCGCCAGCCAGTTGAGCATGGCCGGCGTGGCGCTGGCCGCTGACTCCCTTGACGGTGCGCTGGACGTCGACCTGGACGCGGCGCTCGGTGATCTCGTCACCACCAACAACGCCGTGCAGCGGTTGGTGGCGCCGGCGGCCGGGCAGCGTTTCGATTCGGCGCGAGCCGCTTCGGTCGATCTGGCAGCCGCCATCAAAGGTCTTCGGGCCGCGACGGAAACGACCGTCGAGAACATCGCGACGATAGGCGCCAAGCTCTGCGAGCGGGTGCTGAAGTCGCTACCCGAAATGATCCCCTTCATCCAGAGCACCTGGGACACGATCAAGGCCACATTGAATCTAGAGGGGCTGGGAGACCAGCTTGGCCGGCTGGCCAAGCTGGCGCTCCGATTGATGGTCGCTGCACTCGACCGGCTCGCGAACCTCATCCCGTCGACTTTCATCCCCGCGGTCAGGGACCGCGTACAGGCGCTCCTCACCCGACTCGACGAACAGCAGCCCGCCGTTGCGGTGTTCGGCACGGTGCTCGATATAGACGGCATCAACCGTGGTGTGAGTGCCCGATTGAGCCGGGTCGGACTCGACAAGGCCAAACTCGACAAAGCGACAGGTTCCCTAGGTGCCCTGTCCGAGCAGTACGGCAGGTACATGGCCGCCGCGTCCAGGATGGCCAACGCGCTCAACCTGCTACATAAGTCCAGTGGTCTGCTGAGCACGTTCGCTCCCCAGATTCCCGCAGTCACTGCGGGCGCACATGCGGTGCTCCTCGTTGCCGTCGTCGCGATCAGTCTTGATTTCCTGGACACCGGCACCACGGTAGGCATCGTGCGGGGTGTGCGAATCACCATCGCGGACGCCACCGAATGACTCGCGTCGCGGCGACCCCCGACGCCGTATTCCGGGCCCGCAAGGATCAGGAGCTGGCGAACCTGCGCAGTTTGTTGTCGGGGTTGAACATCGCGCCTGAGGAGGCAACGCAAGAGATAAAGGACCGATTCGAACAGCAGATCGCCAACTGCGTCAGACAGATTGACCGCGAAGCCATGGACACCACCACACTGCGCGAGATTCTTGATTCCAAGATCCGCCCGGTCGTCACCGAGGTGCAGGACTATTTGTACGCGGTGCTGTATCGCCAGGCCGGCCTGGACAACGGTGTCGGCGCCGTCGCGCACTGGATGTTGAACGACATCGCTCGTCGCGCTGGGGTGGAAAGGCGGGTGTTGCTTTCGATCGGTGAGGCCGAGCTCATCGAGCACACGTTCAGCATGATTCGAATGCGCCATCAGGACGCATCCGTGTGGCGACTACCGATTCTGGTGCACGAGCTCGGCCACCACGTCGCCCGCAACCTGCGCGACGTCAATCCGAACGCCTTCGCCATGTTGCCGGTCAAAACGTATTTGGAAGATGCGCGCGACGCCCGGGAGCACCGGCACCTCCACGAACTGTTCGCCGACGTCTTCGCGACGTACGTGCTGGGAGCTGCTTACCCGACCTGCGTGATCATCCAGCAGGCGCGACCGGACCAGGGTTTTCATGACCACGACCAAACGCACCCCTCCTGGCCGGCCAGGGTGCACATCATGCTCGGCGCGCTGCGCGCGATGAGCGCGATCGATCCCAAGGACGTCACGGCCGGGGCTTTCGCACAGATGGCCGACCTGAATGTCGAACCGTTGTGGTCGGCGCTGACCGCCGAGTCTGCCGGCTCTGCCGACCCACCGACCCAACCCGAGCTGCGGGCACTGCCCGAGCGCGCGGCGGAGCTCGTCGACCTCCTGGTAAGGCATGCACCGGCGCGGCTGCGATTCCGGTTCGGACGCGCGTATGACCTTTCACGGGACCTGACTTCGCGAGACGACCCAGCGCTACCGGAAGGGGCGACGATCACCCAGGTGCTAGACGCTGCCTGGCGATGGCGGGCGAACAACCTCTCCGCCAACGACAACGACCTCACCATCGTGAGCCGCAATGCGCTGCGCTGGTGCGAGGCCAGCACCCACTGAGGAGGACGATGGCCAGGGATGAGTTGCTGATCATCCGCCTCGAGGAGTTGAAAGAAGACGTCGCGCTGGTTGGCAAAATGCTGAGCAGAGCGACGACGAGGGGCGACCAGCTGACCACGGTGAGCGAGGTGGTCAAACTGGGCGGTGACGGCACCATCGGCCAGTCGTTGGCGAGTGCACGGTCCAAGGTCGACCTGCTGATCAGCGACCTCAGCAGCGACGACGAGGTCACGCACCGGCTGGATGAGCTCCAAAAGGATCTCAGCGAGGCATACAACCGACTGGGGACTGCGGCCGGGGCCGCGGCGGTCGTCGGAGAACGCATGCGAGACCTCGACAGCATCATGCAGTCAGAACACCAGAAGATCGAGGACAGCCTGTTCTACAGCCTCGACATGATCACCAAAATCCAAGCCGTCATCAACACGCTCGACTCGGACATAGATCAAGTGGCCGCCTGGAACAAGTTCGACAAACTCATCGACGAGTGCGAGCCGTTGTTCACCGACTACGTGGATTTTCTCAGCGGTGTCGCGCTGCGCGACTATCGGCTCGACGATGGCGTGGCAACCCTCGCCGATCGAGTATTCAAGGAACTCGTCGTCGGCGGTCTCGCCGTGCCGGCCCGCCACGGCGATTTGCCAACCAAACTGGCCAGTCTGGCGAAATTTCAATTTCCCGAATGGACCGTGTGGGATGTTCCGCTCGCCGGCTACCACGCCGGACTGTCCCGGAGCAGCAGCATCGGAGAGTCGATCATCGACGACTTTCGCGCCAACCATCCCACGACGTTCCCATCGGCAGCGTTCGCCAAGCAAATGTTCGCCGAAGTGTACGCAACCTGCATGGTCGGCCTGGCCTATGGCTACGCCGCCCTCCTTCTGCATCTACACCCCCGCAAAACCCGGCGGACCGAGGACAGCCCTTCCGCGGCCGATCGCGCCACGGTCATCCTGGCCACACTGGACTCCTACAGTCGCGACGACCCCGCGTTCGGTGCACACGTCAAGCGGCTGAGCGACTGGTGGTCCGTTGCGGCCGGTGGCGCGACCGTGTCCGAAGACGACGTCGTATTGTTCACCGACTTCGCATCGCGTGTGGTGTCGGACCGGCTCGCGAAGGGCACACGGCCAGCCCCCTACGACCCCGCTCGGTGGCATGGCGCAACCGACGGCGTGACAACCAAGGCTCACGTCGATCCTGGACGACGACATGCGCTGGTGCGAGACCAGCTGAATGCCATCTGGCACCTTCGGTTGACCGATCCCGCGACCGTGGCCGGTCTCACCGCAGACGACCTGGCCTCCACCGTTCGGCATGGCCGATCGGCCGGCCCGGCGGCCACCCACACCCTGCAACGGCAGGCCCGACCTACGGAGGCAGGCGGCTTCGGTGGCTAGCAGCGGACACGACGGGAAATCACACATCGAGCTCGCGATCGGTGACAAGGGCCGACCGGTGGACAAGATTGCCTCGGTGCGCAACTCAGCCAACGAATCTCCGCTGGCGCGGCTGCGCAGACGCCTGGAAAAGGCCCGCCGGGCGCATCGCGCTGGCGACCTGGCGAAGGCGTTTGAACTTGCCCGCAAGGTGATCGAGGCTGCGGACGAGCTTGCGCCCCGCCCAGAAGCGGTCGCCATCGGCGGCTCGGCGCATGTGTTGATCGGCCATGTCGCCGACGCCGCGGGCGACCCCGATGGCGCCGAGGCGGCATTCAGCACTGCAATCGGTCTGCTTCAGGACGCGAACGACGTCGTGTGGATGAGTGGCGACCATGTGGCAGATCTCGGCGTCGCCATGGTGATGACCGGCGCGCCCAATGGCGGCGCCCCGTTGCGACAAGCCATCAAGCTAGGCAACGACACGGCCCTTGTACGGCGGTTCCTGGGGCTCTACCTGCTCGGCGACGGTCAGCTCACCGAAGCAGAAAACCTGCTGAGGGACGTCGTGCAGCGTGAGCCGGGCGATTGGCGCGCCTGGCGTGGACTCGCCATGATCGCCGAGAACACTGCCCCTGCCGATGATGCCGCGACGCTCTGGTTGACCGTCGCGGAGAAGATCAAGGATGCCGGCCGGGTCGAAGACGCGCTGGTGGCCTACCTCGCCGCCGACCGACTGTCACCCTCTCTCGACGCCAAGCGCGGCGCGGCCAATTCCCTGTCGCGACTTGGCCGTTTCGCCGAGGCGGAAGAGATAGCAACCAAGGTCCTGGCGGTCGACCCGGACGACTATCAGATAAGGGTGGTGCGCGTCGAGGCGCTCCTTGGAATGGACCGCTTTGCCGACGCCGCGACCAGTGCGCGCGAGTTGGCCCAGATCGATCGCTCCGACCCCGTAGCGCACGCCTACCTGGGCATGGCGATGGGGGGGCTCGGCCAGCACGACGAGGCACTGGCCGCACTCCGGGCTGCCCAGCAGCTTCTGCCCGAAAGTGCGCCTATCCAAGCACTTCTGGCCAACGCCTTGGCTGCGACGGGTCAGACCGACGAGGCGATGCGCGTGCTCGCCGAGGGAATCGAGCAGAACCCCGATGACCTGGACCTGCGACTGGCCCGCGCCGAACTGGCCGCCGCCGCAGCTGATTTCGAGGCGGCGGCAGCCGACGTGGCCGCGATTGAGGCCCTCGAACCGTCCCGAGCGCCTTGGCTTTGGTTGGGCCAGAGAATGGCGGTGCGCGGGGATCTTCAGCGCGCGCTCGATGCGGTTGACCGAGCACTCGCCGCCCTGCCCAATGACGCATACGCGCTTGGCCTCCGCGGAGCGATTCTGACCCACCTCGGCCGGATCGCCGAGGGCATCACATCGCTGCGCGAGAGTGTGGAGCGAGAGCCGAACGCACTCGCTCTCAACAGTCTCGTCGTCGCGCTGATGCGCCCGGGAGCTGAAAGGAACGTCCAGCAGGCGGAGGAGTTCGCCCGCCAGCTGGTCGATCTGGAGCCGGATGATGTCGACAGCGCGGTCGCGCTCACTCAAGTCCTGCTCGCTAGCGACCGCGCCGCTGAGGCAATCGATGTGATCGAGGCCGCCGCCCACCGGTGCCCTCCGGACCGCGACTTGGAATACCAGCGGGCTCGGGCGCTGCTCTTGCTTGACCGGCCACAGGACGCCATCGAGGTACTCGACGCGGCCGCCAACCGATTCGGGCCAGGCGGCGGCTTGGAGGATCTCAGGGCACGGGGGCTCGTCGCCCTGGGCAGGCTGCCGGAAGCGGTCGCCGCCGCCGAGCGCGCCGCCGCCGAGCAGCCAGACAACGCCAGCGTGCACGCCCATCTCGGCCAGTTACACCGCGACCTTGCCTTGGTCGACGACCATGTCGACGACCAGCACATGTCGGCTGCCGTTGCGGCGCTTACGCGAGCGATCGAACTCGATCCGGACGATGTCGACTCCACAACCCTGCTGGGCCAGCTGCACGGCGAACGAGATGAACTGGATGACGCCGAACGGCTGCTTAGCAAGGCCAGATGGCTGCGGGAGGTGTCCGGCGCCGACGTGGACGCCTTCGCACTCGCCGATCTGGGCCGCATTTGGCATCTCAAGGGTGACCACGAGGCCGCGCTCGAGGCGGTCGACGAGGCCATTCGACTCGACGACAGGTCCGGCAATGCCCTGCTGACCAAGGGCGAGGCGCTCTACGCACTCGACAGGTATGCCGAGTCGGTCGAAGCTCTGCAGCAAGCGCTACTCAGGAAGCAAGGGCAACTCACGAAAAAGGACGAGGCCTACCGGTTATCGAGGCTGGGCGAGTCATACCGGATGCTCGACGAGCTCGGCAAAGCCGACGCCGCCCTAACTGAGGCGCTGGAACTCGCGCCCGGCGACGCGTATGCGCTGGCCAGCCGCGGCGCCGTCCGCTACACGCTCGGCGACGTCGAATCGGCCGAGACAGACCTTCGGGCGGCGCTCACCGAGGCGCCGAGTTATCAGTTCGCGCTGGAACGCTATCTTCTAGTGCAATTGGACCTTGGCCGGGTGGATAACGCCCTTGCG
>JAUZFP010000169.1 GCA_030838475.1 Actinomycetota bacterium | reverse complement strand
GGCTCGCGGTTTGCTATTCGGCTCCCATTCATGCAAACTGTGGCCGCCGATTGGGAACATTTAGGCACAAAAAAGAAGTGGATGGGCATGGCAACCGATTACGACGCACCTCGCAAGACCGACGATGACTCCGACAGCATCGAGGCTCTGAAGGAACGCGTCCCGGACAAGATGTCCGGCCAGGTCGATGTCGACGACGCGGACAACCCCGGCAGCTTCGAACTCGCCGGCCAGGACCTCTCCGACCTCGACCTCGATGTCGTCGTTCTCCCGCCCCAGGCAGACGAGTTCACGTGCGTGAACTGTTTCCTGGTGAAGCACCGCTCGCAGCTCGACCACGACACCAAGCTCGGCCCGATCTGCGCAGAGTGTGCCGCGTAATCCTTAGCTAGGCGATTTCGCCCGCTTCAGGGCGGCGATCAGGTCATTCGGATGTCTGGTCGAAACGAGCCAGTACGGCGTTGGGTCGGTCGAGTCCAGCACGTCCACCTTCACGACCGGTGAGATCCAGCCGCGGATGACCAGCCAGGCGCGGGCATCCAGCTTGGGGCCGCGCTGTTGGGTCGCCTCGGTACCCGCAAATCCGATCGCATCCCCGATGTTGGGAAGCGGTAGCCGGGCGCGCCCGGCGAGCAGGGCGGCGTCTGTGACCTCGATCCACGGCGAGCTAATCACCAGCAGGATCACGCAGGCGCTGTAGAGCACGGCCGCACAGATCACGCCGAGCGTCAGATTGATCGGCAGGAACACCAGCAGGCTCGCGGGGATCACGAGGGCGGTGATCACGAAGATCATTGGGCCGGGGAGCAACCGCTCGCGGTACAGGGACATGGGTCTATTCCATCATCCATCTGCACTAGCCTTGGGCATCGTGGCTGAAGTGATCGAAGTCCTGATCGGTTCTGGGCAGGTGCCGGAGTATTCGCACCCGGGCGACGCCGGAGCCGACCTTCACGCGGCTGAGGCGGTCGAGCTTGCTCCCGGTGCTCGCGCGACAGTGGGAACGGGCGTTTCGATCGCCCTCCCGGACGGCTTTGTCGGCTTCGTGGTTCCGCGCAGTGGGCTGGCGGCCAAGCACGGCATCACGATTGTCAACAGCCCGGGAACTGTGGATGCGGGCTACCGCGGCGAGATCCGCGTGACATTGTTGAATACGGACACATCGGCGGCGTACTCCATTGCGATCGGTGACCGGATCGCGCAGTTGATTGTCCAGCCCGTAACTCGTGCTCGTTTCATCCCGGTCGAGCGACTGCCGGGATCCGAGCGGGGCGAGTCCGGTTTTGGTTCAACAGGTTATTCGACACCGTCGACCTCAATTGGAGACAGAACGTGAGCGACACCAGCGGATACGACCCGACACCCGAGGAGCCGAAGTCGGCTCCGGCGGATCGGGAAACCAACGGGCCCCTCGACGAGAGTGAGGCCAATGCGGTTCGACCGTACGTCGATCTGGGCGGGGTGAAGATCGTTCCGCGAGCGGATCTGCAACTTCGGCTCGAGGTCGAGGATGGCACGCAGCGAATTGTCGCGGTCGCCATGGACTACGCGGGATCGACTCTCCAGGTGCAGCCGTTTGCCGCCCCGCGAACGAGCGGACTCTGGGCGGAGATCCGCGAGCAAATTGTTGACCAGATCCAGAAGCAGGGCGGGACGACGCGGATTGCGCCCGGACCGTTCGGTCCAGAGGTGCTCGCCCAGATTCCGGCAAATGTCGATGGTGAGACCGGTGCGCGGCTGGTCCGATTCATCGGCGTCGATGGGCCGCGCTGGTTCCTTCGCGGTGTGATCTCGGGTGATGCCGCGGTGAGCCCGGAGGCGGCATCCCATGTCGAGGACCTGTTTCGCAGCGTCGTCGTCGTTCGTGGAAACACCCCGATGCCACCCCGTGACCTGATTCCGCTGCACATGCCGGCCAACGCGGGCGAGGTGTAACCGGTGGTCGACGAGAAGAAGCCGACCGCGAAGCCCGCGGCCAAGCCTGTGGCAAAGCCGACCGCGAAGCCTGCGGCAAAGCCTGCGGCAAAGCCGACCGCGAAGCCCGCGACGAAGCCTGCGCCAAAGGTCGAGACGGAATCGACCCCGACGTTCTCCGAGAGTCTCGCCGCCGCGGCAAAGCAGAGTGGACTCAGCCAACTCAAGCCGGGGGAGACGCCGAACGCGCGCGCTCTGCTCGGTGCCATCGGCGGCATCCGCGGGATCATCGAGTCGATCGTCCCGGGGATCGCCTTTCTCGCGATCTACCTCTCCACCCACAACCTGTTGATCGCTGTGCTGGTGCCCGCACTCGTCGCGCTCGTCTTCGTGGTCGCCCGCGCCGGCGCGAAGTCCTCCATGTCCAGTGCGGTCACGGGTGCCGTGCTGCTGGCGATAACGGCCGTCCTGACGCTCATTACGGGACGTGCGGTCAACAACTTCGTCCCCGGCATCCTGATCAACACCATCGGGTTCATCGTGATGGTGGTAAGCATCCTCGTGCGTTGGCCCCTGGTGGGGCTGCTCGTCGGCCTGTTGTTCGGCGATGTCGACGGGTGGAGAAAGGATGCCGCGAAGCGCCGCATCCTCACGATCGCGACCTGGTTCTGGGTGGCGCTGTTCGGCATCCGCCTGGCGATCGAGGTTCCGCTGTATTTCGCCGATGACGTGACCGCCCTTGGCGTGGTTCGG
>JAUZFP010000160.1 GCA_030838475.1 Actinomycetota bacterium | reverse complement strand
GATCGGGTTCGACTCGGACGCGGTCCCATTCGTCACCGTGACGTTGTAGCCGGACAGGTCCTTGTCGCTCGGGCAGCGGGCCCTCGGCGATGATGTCCTTCAGCAGGCGGCCATCCACATACTCCATGACGATGAACGGGATCTGTGCCTCGTTACCGCTGGGGTCGATGACCGTCTCTTCGCCGGCGTCGAAGATGCGAACAATCGTGGGATGCGCCATCTTTGCGGCATCCTGCGCCTCACGGCGGAAGCGGGTGCGAAACGCTGGATCGTTGGCGAGCGCAGGCTTCAGCAGCTTGATCGCGACCTTGCGTCCGAGACGAGCATCGGTTCCGAGACGGACATCCGCCATGCCGCCGCGGCCAATGAGAGCACCGATTTCATATCTGCCGGCGAGCAGGCGTACGCGCTGGTTCACGCTGTCTGTCACGATCCGTCTCCCGTACGTCGACTCCGGTTGCCATGTTGAGTGTAACCGGTCGTTCTATGTGGCCCATCAGTCCCGAGACTGACAAGCGGGCTACGGATTACGGCCCGATCGGAAGGTTCAGTGCCGGAGACGACACCGACTGGATAGCCGAGGAGCCGGTACCGCAGATCGCCGTGTAGGTCACGCTTGTCGTTCCGGTGCTGCCCAGGTTAATTGTCTCGCCGGCCTCCGCTGGCGTGATCGGGTTCGACTCGGACGCGGTCCCATTCGTCACCGTGACGTTGTAGCCGGACAGGTCCTTGTCGCTCGGGCAGCCGGTGTAGTCGATCCATTGGACCATGACGGGATCATTCGCTGCATAGGGCGGCCCGGGTGACGCCGTCGCGACCGTGGGAGCCGGCGGCGGTGCGACTGCGGTGTAGAAGGTGACGTTGACCGTGGTCCCCGGTGCGAGGTTGCCGACCGGCTGGACCGATTCCGCCGTTCCGACCTGGGACGAGGTCGAGGCCGAGTCGCCGTCCGTAGCGTTCAGGACCAGGCCTTTGCTCGTGAGGAAGTCCTGAACCTGTTGTTTGGTCTTGCCGAGAATGTCGCTCTCCTGGATGGAGACAAGTGTGCTGGTTGGTGTCGGCGTATTGCTCGGCGCCTGAGTCGTATTTGTCGGGCTGCCGCTCGGTGTCGGGTGGCTGGGGTTGGCGAGAAGCGCGATAATCGTGCCGACCAGGACGACGGCGAGAAGCGCGACGAGTGCGATGAGCGGCCACGTCCACGGGTTGCGTCGTTTTGGTCCTTCAGCGGCGGTCGGCAGGGTGGCCGTCGAGGGCAGGATGCGAGTCGCCGTAGTCGGATTCCCGTAGTTGGCGCCGACGGCCGCGGCGAGCGAACCGGTACCAATGATTCCCGGCACGGAGGTAGCCGCGGCGGCAACATCCCCGCGGCGCAGGGCCTGAGCGGCGCGCGCCAGGTGAGCCGCCGATGCCGGACGGTCCGCCGGGCTCTTGGCGATTGAGGAGTAGACGAGGTTGCGCACGGGTTCCGCGATGGTGGCCGGCAGTTCGGGCGGAGTCTCATTGATCTGCGCCATCGCGATCGCGACCTGGGACTCACCGGTGAAGGGGCGTCGTCCGGCCAGCGCCTCGTAGGCGACGATGCCGAGCGAGTAAATATCCGTCGTCGGAGAGGCGGGGTGACCGCTCGCCTGCTCGGGCGACAGGTACTGCACGGTACCCATCACCTGGCCGGTCGCGGTCAGCGGAACCTGGTCGGCGATGCGGGCGATGCCGAAGTCGGTGATCTTGACCCGGCCATCCGGAGTGATCAGGAGGTTGCCCGGCTTGATGTCTCGGTGCACGAGACCCGCCGAGTGGGCGGCGTGCAGTGCATTCGCGGTCTGCGCCACAATGTCGAGCACGCGATCGGTCGCGAGTACCCGGTCGCGCTCGAGGATCGTGGACAGGGCCTCGCCCGGAACAAGCTCCATGACGAGGAACGCGCTGCCGTCCTCCTCGCCGTAGTCGAACACGTTGGCGATTCCCTCGTGGTTCACCAGCGCGGCGTGACGCGCTTCGGCACGGAAGCGCTCGAGGAAGCCCGGGTCTCCGAGGTACTCGTCCTTCAAGATCTTGATGGCGACCGTGCGCCCGATCACGAGGTCGGTCGCCTGCCAGACCTCGCCCATTCCGCCAATGGCAACGCGGCTCGAGAGCTGGTATCTGCCGCCGAAAGTGAGCCCGCTTGTCGGTCTCATTTGTTTAGCACCGCCTCTATCACTGCTTTGCCGATTGGTGCCGCGATCTGGTTGCCGACCGCGTCCTGACCTCGTCCGCCGCCGTTCTCAACCACGACCGCGACGACGACCTGTGGATCGTTTGCTGGAGCGAATCCGGTGAACCACAGCGTGTATGGATCGTGCACGCCGTTCTGTGCTGTGCCGGTTTTCCCCGCCACTTGAACGCCTACTATTCTCGCATTGCTTGCGGCACCGGCAGCGACACTGGAAATCATCATGTCGCGTACGGCGGCGGCCGTCGCCGCGCTGATCGGCCGGCCGTAGACCTTCGGATTGAGGTTCTTCAACTCGGACAGGTCCGGCTCGATGATCTTCTTGATGAGGGTGGGCTGCATCTCGACTCCGCCGTTCGCAATTGCTGCCGAGTCGAGCGCGATCTGCAACGGGGTGACGCGATCATCGCTCTGACCGAAGGCCGACAGCATGAGGTGGGGGGCATCCTGGCCGGTCGGGTAGATGCTCGGGGTGACATCGAAATTGCCGTCGGCGAGGGCGAACGGTTTGCCGAATCCGAAGCGGCTCGCGTACTCGGAGATGGTGCCCTCACCGATGGATGCGCCGAGCTGGGCGATCGGAATGTTGCAGCTCAGCCGGATCGCGGTCGCGACGGTTGCCGTTGCTCCCGGACCGCAGGGCTGGCCGGTCGAGTTGTGGATGAAGGAGTTGGACAGGGGGAGCTGAAGTGCCGCGGGATTCTGGAACGCCGTGTCCGCGGTCGCCTTGCCGCTGTCGAGAGCGGCCGAGGCTACGACGAGCTTGAAGACGGATCCGGGGTGGTAGAGGTCGCCGGCCGTGGCCCGGTTCGTGAGCGGCTTGCTGGGCGACTTGAGAAGCGCGTTGTAGGCGGCGAAGAACTTGGAGGTGCTGTGTACCGACAGGGTGTTCGGGTCGTACGACGGCTTCGAAACCATCGCGAGAATTGCGCCGGTCTTCGGATCGATCGCCACCACGGCACCCGTGTTGTTGCCGAGTGCGTCCCACGCCGCCTGCTGCACCTTGGGGTCGATGGTCAGTTCAACCGACGCGCCCTGTACGGTCTTGCCGGTGAAGATCGTCGAGAGGTTCGAGAGGAACTGGTCGTTCGCGCTCCCGCTCAGATAATCGTTGAGCGCACCCTCGATGCCAGGGTTGGCCTGGTTGAAGGTGAAGTAACCGGTGACGTCCGCGTACAGTTCCGGATTTGTGTACACCCGCTGGTACTTGAATTCGTCGTTGGACGGTGTGGACTTCGCGAGCACGTTGCCATCCGCGTCGAGGATGGAGCCGCGCTGCGCCGAGTAGCTGTCGTCGAGCGTGCGCACGTTGCGGGGATCCTTGTTGAGCTGGTCGACCGAGAAGACCTGGATGATCGTGCTCGAGCAGAACAGGGCGACGAACATGAGAAGCACTATCGTGCCGACCCGGCGGAGTTGACGGTTCACTGGGGCATCACCACCGGTGGCGCGCTGCGTACCGCGTCCGAGAGCCGCAGCAGCAGGGCCGCGATGATCCAGTTGGCGACGAGCGATGACCCACCGGCGGCAAGGAACGGCGTGGTCAGACCGGTCAGCGGGATCACGCGCGTCACCCCCCCGATGACGATGAAGACCTGCAGCGCGATCACGAAGGCGAGTCCGACCCCGAGGAGGCGACCGAAGTCATCCTGCCCCGTGAAGCCGATGCGGAGCCCGCGCGAGACGAACAGCAGGTAGAGGGCGAGGACCGCGAAGATGCCGATGAGGCCGAGCTCCTCGCCGATCGACGAGAAGATGAAGTCGCTGTTCGCCAGGGGGGTCTTCTGTGGAGCGCCGAGACCGAGGCCAGTACCCAGGATGCCACCGTGCGCGAGCCCGAAGATCCCCTGCACGATCTGGTAACTGCCGCCCGTGGCGTTGTAATTCACGTTGCTGAATGCGTCGAGCCACGTGTGCACTCTGCCGGCAACGTACGGCAGTGCCTTGTAAACGATGTACGCCCCGATCGCGAACAGCCCGAGCCCGAGCACGATCCAGCTCGCGCGACCGGTGGCGACGTAGAGCATCACGAGGAAGAGGCCGAAGTAGAGGAGCGAGGTGCCGAGGTCCCTCTGGAAGATCAACACGATCATCGAGGCCGCAAACACGACGAGGATGGGGCCGAGGTCACGGGCGCGCGGGAACCGCATCCCCAGGACTTTTCGCCCAACCATCGAGAGCGAGTCGCGGGCGGTGACCAGGTAGCCCGCGAAGAAGATCGCGAGTGCGACCTTCGCGAGCTCGCCCGGCTGGAATGAGAAGGGGCCGATCCCGATCCACACCCGTGCGCCGTTGATCGTGCGTCCGATGCCGGGCAGCATCGGCAAGAGAAGGAGCACGACGCCGGTGAACATGGCGATGTAGCGGTAGCGCTGGAGTACCCGATGGTTGCGAATGAGGATGAGTACCGCGATCGCGATGATGATCGCCATTCCGGTCCACACGATCTGACGTATGCCCGCGCTGTTCCAGCCGCTCGCTCCGAACGCGATGTCGATGCGATAGATCTCGGCGATGCCGATTCCGTTCAGCAACGTGATGATCGGGAGGATGAGCGGATCGGCCTGGGGCGCGACGACGCGCATGACGAGGTGCATGGCGAGCACCAGTACGGCGAGCCCGGCGGAGATCGTCACAATGGTCGAGTCGACGTGCCCGAGAGCCCCGAGTTGCACGAGCACGATAGCGAAGGCGACGATGCCGCACGCGATCAGCAGCAGCACGAGCTCAAGATTGCGCAGGCGTGCCGGTACCCGCAACCTCACGCGAATGGTGTTGGTCAGGGACGTGCGCGGCGACGCTGTGACCGGCGACGTCTGGACGGGAACGGGCTTGGTGCTGCTAGTTACTGGCATTCGCCAGCCGATCGACGATGTCTTCGGCCAGCTTGAGGTTGCCTGCGCTGATGGTCGCGGCGACCTGGCTGCGGTTGAACGCCGGCAACTGCGCCAGAGGAATGCCCGTCTTCTCGTACACCGACGACAGGCTGATCGGGCCGACGCTCTGCTGCACACCCCGGTAGATGGCGACGTAGCCGTCGTCGTCGCCGACGTAGTAGTGGGTCTGCGTCCAGTTGTACCCGACGGCGATCACCGCGACGATCGCGATCACCGCGAGGATGATCGACACCAGCCAGGTCACGCGACGCCGTCTCTGCCGGGTTCGATCCTCCTCGATGAGCTCGTCGAGATAGTCGTCGGACTCGGGCTCGAAGTGGCTGGGATCGGGTTGCGTGGCCTTGAGTGGATGCAGCAGGAGCGTTGGGAGCCGGAGCGCGCGACGAGTGCTGTCGCTGTCGAAGGACAGCGGGCTTGCGGCGGAGCCGACGGTGAGCGGCGGGACATGGCCCGGCTCGATGGTCTCGTCGATGTCGAGAAGCACGACCGTGACGTTGTCGGGAGCGCCCTGGTCGAGGCTTTCTTTGATGAGTCGCTCCGCGGCATCCTGAGCCGTCGGCACCGTCGCGAGGACGTGCTCCATCTTGTCGTCGCTGACATAGCTGGAGAGCCCGTCGGAGCAGATCATCCAGCGGTCACCGGGCGCGGTCTCGAACACTTCGGTGTCGATCTCGGGCGCAGCATCCACGTCCCCGAGCACACGCATGAGCACTGAGCGGCGAGGGTGGACGGCCGCCTCCTCCGGCGTGATGCGGCCGGAGTCGACGAGACGCTGCACGAAGGTGTGATCGGTGGAGATCTGTTCGAGCTTTCCGCCGCGGTAACGGTAGATACGCGAGTCCCCGATGTGCGCCATGGCGATCTGGTTGTCCACACGAACGATGCCGCTGACGGTCGTGCCCATGCCGGTCAGTTCGTTGTGTTCGAACACGGTCTCTGCAAGGAGTGAGTTCGCGGCGATGAGGGCCGATTGGAGCGCGAAGGCGGCGTCATGCGCGGACGTGTACTTCTGGTCGACTTCGGCGATGCGCCGGATTGCGATGGCCGACGCGACGTCGCCTCCCGCGTGGCCACCCATGCCGTCGGCCACGACGAAGAGGTAGCTGCCGGCGTATGCGCTGTCCTGGTTGTTGGCGCGAATCTTGCCGACGTGCGAGACGGCTGCGCTCTTCTGGGTGTCGGCCACTGCCTACCGTCGCAACTCGAAGGTCGTCGTGCCGATGGTGACCGGGGTATTGAGAGGAACGAGGGTCGGCAGGGTCACGCGGGTACCGTCGAGGAAGGTGCCATTCGTGGAGTCGAGGTCCTGCACGACCCAGCCGTCCTTCCACAGGAGGAGGCGCGCGTGATGCGTCGACGTGTAGTCGTCACGAATCACCAGGCCGGACTCACTCGACCGCCCGATCGCGAGCTGTTCGCTCGGGAGTTCGATCTCGAGGCCCTCCTTGGGACCGGACGTGATCACGAGACGCTTGGCGACCGCGGCCCCCGTTGCCCGTGGGACGCTCACCGCCTCGGTCGGCACTTCGGCGATTGACGGGGCGGCGGCGGACGGCGCGGCGACGGCAATTGCTGCGCCGGCGAACGGTGAGGTCAGGTCGGCTCCCTGTCGGCGGACGCGCTGGCCGAACAGGTCGCTTCGCAGCGCGTAGACGACAGCAAAGACAAAGAGCCAGAGCACCGCCAGGAAGGCCAGGCGGAGGATGAGGAGCGTGAGTTCGCTCATCGCCCGCCACGTCCGTTATCCGAACCGCTCTGGGTTGGTGCGGTGTCGGCCGACTGCGCGAGGACGCGGAAGATGATCTGCGTTCGACCGATCTCGATGACCGAGTCGGGTTCGAGCGGCGCCTTGCCGAGTTTGACGCCGTTGAGTTTCGATCCGTTGGTCGAGCCAAGGTCTCGAGCCTGTCCCCGTTTGCCGTCCCAGAGGATTTCGACGTGTTTGCGCGAGATCCCCGTGTCGTCGACGGTGATGTCCGCTTCGGAGCCGCGGCCGATGATGGTGCGCGGGCCCGCGAGCGGATGCATGGTGCCATCGATCTCGAGTACGGGCGTCCAGGCAACGGATCCCTTGACGCTGACGGAGTCGATACCGACGACGCCCTCGGCGAGCTTGTCGTCGGACTTCAGCGCGATCGAGATCCCGCCGGCGAACGAGTAGCGCTGTGCGACCGCGTGACGTTCGACCTGGAGGACGAATTCGTCGATGAGTGTTGGTCCAACCTCGGACATGGTCGAGTAGTCGGCGGGGCTAAGGAGAACCGTGAACTTGTTTGGCACGAGGATTCGATCCCGCGCGACGACAACGGCCTTGGTGTCGAGTTCACGCCGGAGGGCGCTCGTCACTTCGACCGGCTGCAGACCGCTCCGAAAGGTCTTGGCGAAGGCACCGTTTACTGCCCGCTCAAGACCTCGTTCGAAGTTATCCAGAAGGCCCAAGAATCTCCCCGTTGCAGCGGACGCGTACCCTTCTGATGTTAGTGCGCGTGGCAGCGCGTTGCCTTTGAACTGGATCCAAGCCTGTGCACAATACGTAAACGTCCAGTGCGTTTATGCCTAGCCTCTTTCTCGTGAAACCGGATGTGCTGCTCATCATTGCAATCGCGGCGATCGCGGCATTGTTGGTGGCGCTCGTAGTGCTCGCGGTGATCGATCCCGGACTCTAGTTCGAAGTGATGTGCCGCCGTGCATCGTGCTAATCTCGCTGAGTTGACGACTCGTCGTCGACGGGTGAGCGCGAGTGGCGAAATTGGCAGACGCGCACGGTTCAGGTCCGTGTGCCCGTGAGGGCATGGGGGTTCAAGTCCCCCCTCGCGCACGAAACAAAAAAGGATGTCCCAAGGGGCGTCCTTTTTTGTTTCATTCGTGGGGTGCCGCGCGAAGCACTCGCGGGCCCCCGTTGAGCAGTCCGAAATCTCGCGAAGCGATATTTCGGCGGCTCAGTAGGGAAGTCAAGTCCCCCTTCCGGCGCTACTGGAACGCAACCCGTCGAGCACGATCGTGATCGCTCTCTCGCGGTCGGCCTCAGATCCCAGCCCCGACACGGACTGCAGAGCCATGCTCAGAACGAGGATCACCGAACCGGGCGCATCCGCTCGCAGGGATCCCGCATCGCGAGCTCTCCCGATGAGGCGGTCGATCACCATCTCCATCTCGCCGCTCCACCGGCGCATCGCCTCCTGAAGATGTTCGGGCTCGCTTCCGCGGGCCCAGCCGAGTGATCCCGTCACACTTCCGATTACCAGTTCCCTGAATCCGCGATCCGAGGCGTACTCGGCGACCGAGCGTCGAAACTCGGCACTGAAGGCTTCCCAGGGGTCCGCATCCTCGAGGGCGGACGACATCCGGGCGACCAGCTCGGCGAAATGCGTTTCCGCGAGCTGCTGGATCAGGTCGTTCTTGTTGCCGAACCGACGGTAGATGCTGCCGACACCGACGCCCGCGCGGCGCGCGACCGTCTCCAGCTGGGCGTCGAGTCCCTCCGCCGCGAAGACCTCACGCGCAGCGGTAAGGATGCGGTCGGTCGGGCTTGCCGCCGGCTCGAGTGCTTCTGTGCTCACCCTTCCAGAGTAACGGAATACCTATTCCGACCTGTGCTATCGTTCCGGAATAGTTATTCCGCTCAATGAGGAGCCGCCGTGTCAATAACGTCCAACAAGCCGCACGCCGCCGAGCCGGTCGGCTTCCACAGCCCCCAGTCGCCGCGCGGGCTCATGCCCTCCCTGGCGGTCCTCGCCCTGGTGATGTTCGCCAGCTACGCCGGCCTCGGTCAGGTGCTGCTTCCGAACCAGCTTGCCGCCATCGACGTCGCACACAAGGTACAGAACCTGACGCTCATCTCGAGCGCCTCGTTCGTGTTCACGCTGCTGACCCAGCCCATCATTGGTTCGTTCAGTGATCGAACCCGATCAAGGATGGGGCGGCGCGCGCCGTGGATCATGATCGGCGGGGCGGTGGGGGCTTTGCTGCTGGTGGGAATCGGCTCCCTCACCTCCGTGGTCTGGGTCGCCATATTTTGGATAGTGCTCCAGGTCTCACTCAACGCCGTGCAGGGTCCGTTCACCGCGATCATCCCGGACCGCTATCCCCGCAACCGGCGGGGCGTCGCGAGCGCGATGTTCGGGATCGGAACGGCAATCGGGCTCACCCTCGGTGTCGTCGTTGCGGGCCAGCTCGCCGCAAAACTGGGGATCGCCTACGCGGTCTTCGGAGGTCTCATCCTGGTCGCGACGCTGCTCTTCGTACTCCTTAATCGCGACTTCTCGAGCAAAGGAGTGGAGGCAGCCCCAATAACGTTCCGGTCGCTGTTTGCCGGGCTCTGGATCAGTCCGCGCAAGCACCCCGACTTCGCGTGGGCGTTTGCGGCTCGATTCTTCTTCATCCTCGGCTACTTCATGGTGCTGTTCTTCGAGTTGTACCTGCTGACCGACTACGTCGGGCTGCCGTTGGCACAGGCAAACCAGACGATCGGAATCCTGGCGATCGTGAACCTCGCGACCACCCTCCCCGCGGTTCTCATCGGCGGGATCGTCAGCGACCGAATCGGCCGGCGCAAGGTGTTCGTCTACATCGCGTCCGCACTGGTCGCGATCGGCTTCCTGATCCCCCTCCTTCTGCCTACCGTCGCGGGCATGGCAATCATGAGCGCGGTCAGCGGTATCGGATTCGGCCTGTACACGGCGTGCGACACCGCACTCATGACCGAGGTTCTGCCCAGGGACGGCGCCGCGGCGGGGAAGGACCTCGGCATCCTCAACGTTGCTACGAATCTTCCACAGGCGCTGAGCACGGTCGCCGGTGGGGTGCTGATCTCCGCACTCGGCTATCGAGCGCTCTTCGTCTGCGGGGTCGTGTTCGTGATCATCGCCGTGTTTGCGCTGCGGCCGATCAAGTCCGTGCGCTAGAACTGAGCGAGGAGATCACGCCGTGAATATCCCCACCCTGATGACCAGGATCGCCGCCATGCGGGGCCATCCCATCCCGATCTCGTCGCAACCCGCGCCGCTCGACACCGACGACAGCAGGGTCATCACGGCGAGCGCCGACGAACAGATCGGGTCGGCCAGGGGGGTCGCGACGGTCCGCAATATCGTATTCGCTCGCTACAAGGGAGCTCGACCCAACGGTTCGGATGTCGTCCTGAGGATGGACATCATGAGGCCAACAACGGCGGGCCGGCATCCGCTGGTTGTCTACATCCCCGGTGGTGGCTTCGTCGTGGCCGCGAAGATCGGCGCGGGACGCATGCGTCGCTACGTCGCGGCAGCCGGTTACGTCGTCGCGAGCGTCGAATACCGCACGACTCGTCACGGCTCGACCTACGTCGACGGGATCGCGGATGTGCGTGCGGCCATCGCGTTCCTGCGCGCGCGCGCCGACGAGTACGACATCGATCCGTCGCGCGTCGCTGTGTGGGGCGAATCTGCCGGCGGGTATCTCGCATCCATGGTCGGGGTGACGAACGGTGACAAGCGGTTCGATCCGGATGGCGCGGGCGACGTACTCGCGGTAGTCAACAAATTCGGTGGCTCAGCACTCGGACGCCTCGCCGAAGGCTTCGACCCGGAAACCGTCGCGGCGACGAATGCCGATGGCGGACCAATTGCGCGGTACGTCCACGGCCCGAACGCGAAGTTCATCGACGACGATCCCGCCGCGCTGAACGTGGCCGATCCGGCGACCTATGCCGCGGCCGGTACTCCACCGTTTCTCCTCTTCCATGGCAGCGACGATCGGCTGATCTCGCCGGTGCAGACCGCGGCGCTCCACCGCGTGCTGCGCGCGGCCGGAGCCGATAGCACCCGTTACGTCGTGCTCGGCGCCGGCCACGGCGATATCGCAGTGAAGGGTGGGGAAGAGAAGTTCTGGACCACCGCGCCGATGATGCGAATTATCACCGACTTTCTCGATCGCACCGTCGGCAGGTCCTCCTAGGGAGCGGCGGGCACGGCAGCGCCCTATCCGCCCGCGTTCAGCTGGTTCTGGATGACGGTCGGGTAGACGCCTTGGGCGTCTGTGGCGGTCGTGAAGTCAGCGGACGAGACGCTGAGCCAGAGCGAGCCAAAGAAGAACTGGGCCGAACCCACTCCGTTTTTCACGGTGAAGTACCCATGCTCACCCGCCGAGCTGATCGGTACGCCGGTCGAGGCGGCCGCCTTTGCGGCGGTGAGCGCTGAGAGGAGGGGCGTCGCGACGGCGATCTCAATCTCGGACTTGGACGTTTCGTTGACCCAGCCACACGTCTGGCCGGCGTTCGCGGCGATGGCCGCGCTCACCGATCCAGACTTGGGCGCGAACGAGGGGTCAGCCACGTAGTTGGGGTTGTAGTCGTACACCTGCGCCGACGTGAACAGGGTGGCGCAGTCCTCCACAAACTTGGGGGTGGTCGGGGAGGTCGGGGAGGGTGTTGGCGCGGTCGACGGGGTCGGTGATGCGCTCGACGCTCCGGACGTGGGCGCGTCGGTCGACTGTGAGGTCGGCGATCCGAAGCAACCGGTCAGACCCACGGTCAGGCCGAGCGCCAACCCAATGGCCGCGACGGCACCGCCGACTCGTGCTGCTGTACTTTTCATCCTGCAATCGACCCTAAGCGAGAACCCGTTCAGAGTTCGGACACCTCACCGACCTAGGCTGTGAGGAATGCGACTCCTCCTCATCAGGCACGGCCAGACCGTCGACAATGTCAATGGCGACCTCGGCACCCTTGTCCCCGGCCCAGTGCTGACCGAGCTTGGCGAGCAGCAGGCGGAGGCGATTCCTGCGGCGCTCGCCGACGAGTCCGTCGACGCCATCTATGCCTCGACGATGCAGCGCACGTCGATGACTGCGGCTCCCCTGGCGACCGCGATCGGGCAGACGGTCGAGATTCTCGATGGCCTCCAGGAAATCAGCGCCGGAATCTTCGAGGGCAAGTCCGACAAGGACTCGGTGCGCGGATATATGGGCACGATCGTGTCGTGGTGGCAAGACAGCGCCGCACGCGTCCCCGGCGGAGAGAGCGGTGACGAGTTCTTTGCCCGGTTCACCACGGCAATCGCGCATGCCACCGCGACGCACGACCGCACCGTCGTCGTGTTCAGCCACGGCGCGGCAATCCGCACCTGGGCATCCGCAATCTCGAAAAACATCGATGAAGCTTTCAGCCGGTCTCACGACCTGCCCAACACGGCGATGATCGTTCTCGAGGGATCTCCCGCGGAAGGTTGGGTTGCTACTCACTGGGACGGCGAGCCAGTCGGCGGTGAAGCGCTCGATGACCCGACTGCCGCCGACCCCATAGGCGGAGCGAAAAGCTAGTTGAGTGCCTCAGGTTCGACAGTTCTTCGCCTGAGACGTCGCGAATAGACAAGCCAAACGACGTCAAGCCCGATGATCACCGCGATCGATGAAAGCGCGCCGGGCAATTGCCCGGCCACGCCCGTGCCGCTACCGGTTACCAGGGCAACGAGCGCCGGCAGGCTGTCGATGAGCCCATGGACGGCGGCGACACCGAGATAAACGCCGACGACCGTGATCGTGATCCGGTAGTGACCGTTTCGGGTTGCCGCAAAGAGACCAGCTGCGAACAACGCAGTCAGCACCGGATGCTCGAATGGGCCAAAGAGGTCCCTGCCGAACGTGACGCCAATCAGTGAGCCGAGCCCGTTGTGTCCGAACAGGGGATCCGTGATGCTCGCGGCGGCGTACTTCATGTCTTCAAAGGCGGCGAAGCCCAGGCCGACGGCGCCGCCGAGGAACAAGCCGTTCCGCGCCGTCTTGATTGCGAGCCCTCGAGCCGCGACGACGACGGCGGCGATCTTGCAGAGTTCCTCGATCACTCCGGCCAGGGACTCGGCGATCAGCGTCCCATGCGAGTTCGACGAGAAAACGAAGGTCACGAGCGGCGCCTCAATCATGACGGCGAGCTCTGTGGCGAACAGTCCTCCCAGAAGGAAGGCGAGCAACAATCGCACAACCGTGATGCCATCCGCCGGACGAAGACGATAGGCAAGCGTATAGATCAGCGCACCGGTCATCCCGAAGCCGCCGAGGATCAGGGAGTTGGGCGACAGCGCGACGTGGTGCAGGGCAAACTGGTCGTAGAGCACGTTGAACAGCCAGAAGGCCGTCATCCCGAGAAACACCAGCCAGCCGCCCTTGGCTCCGAGCCACCTTCGCGGTGGCTTGGCGGCGACCGCGAGCGGCCGTGGCGGTGTAGACATGTCAGTCATGGGTGAAGCCTAAGCAGCATCGTGTCGGAGTTACCATTTCGACCGACCACGGCGAAACCCGACCGCGACATCCCCTGGCGACCGCCATCGTCAATTCCGGAATGGTGTCGTCGACATAGCCGTAGCCCGCATCGCTCTGTCGAAGGAAGCGCCCCCACCCAGCGCCGACGGATGTCGCGTCGCCGACTGCCACCATCCCGAAGTCGGTGGGTCGCTGCCACCCATCGAGGTACCGCCAGGCCGTGGAATCCTGTTCCACGGTTACCCGTGTTGTGCCGCGAAGACCGTCCCAGTTCGTGGCCTCGACGAGCATCAGTGTGAGAAAGGGCAAGTCGGCCCTCGTTGCATGCCGTGTGGACAGGTCAGACAGGTCGGTCATGCGCTCAGCCTATTGACGACCGCATCCGCCATTGCGAGCAGACTTGTCTACCCCCTCTTGTGGTCACACGATCGCCCTATTAGCGTCGATTGAGGACGCGGTGAAACCCATCGCGTCCTCTTCTCGGGGAAGGAAGTGACATGACCACATATTCACCACGGTTCCTTAAACGGGCCGCCGCAATTACTGCGGGAGTAGCGACCATCATCGGAATGTCGTTTGTCGGTGCCGGATCGGCATCGGCGGCAGACCGCACCACATTTGCGGGGTCGAAGCCAGCCTGGGCGGTAACCGCGAATGACGCGGGGACACCGGCGGCCGATACCTCCATCGAAGGCGAGGTGTACCTGCCGTTGCGCAATGAGGCCGCAGCAGAAGCACTCGCCACCGCAGTTTCATCACCACTTTCGCCGCTCTATCGCCATCCGGTTTCCCCGGATGCCTGGATCTCGCGCTTCGCGCCATCCAAGTCAGACTCGAAGCAACTCGTAGATTGGCTCACGTCGCAGGGCGTGAAAATCATCTCCGTACCGAAGAGCCGCGAGTACGTCGTGTTCCGCGGAACCGCCGATCAACTCAACTCGGCCTTCGAGGCAAGCCTGAAGACCTACAACTACGGTGGCCGGCAGCTGGTCGCACCGTCGGCCGCGCCGTCACTGCCGGCGTCGATCGGTTCGCTGGTCTCCGCTGTCTCCATCGACCAGGGTCGCTTCCTGACGCACCCGGACTCGATCGCGCAGGGTGACATCCCGGCGCCGTCGGGCCCGAAGAGCTTCGCGAAGCAGGCTCCGACCATCGACACGCCTGCGATTCCGGCGCCGTGCTCGAACTACATCGGGCAGTTCACGGCAACGGTTCCGCCGGCGTACGGGAAGACGGTCGTGCCCACGAACAACTGTGGCTACGCTCCATCCCAGTTCCGCGCGGCCTATGGCGTGCAGTCGCTGGCGAACGCCCACATCAACGGTTCGGGCCAGACCGTCGCGATCATCGACGCGTACTCCTCGCCGAAGATCGTGCAGGACGTCAACACGTTCTCCGCGAACGCGGGCGAACCCCAGCTGAAGCCGGGTCAGTACTCGCAGATCGTGCCGGCCGCGAGCAGCTTCGCCGACCAGGAGGCGTGCGGTGAGCCGAGCGGATGGCAGACCGAGCAAACCCTGGACGTTGAGTCTGTTCACGGCGTCGCGACCGGGGCCAACATCCTGTACGTCGGCGGCTACAACTGTGGAGGCGGAATCGACATCGCGATGTCGACCATCGTCGACAACAAGCTGGCCAACATCGTGAGCAACAGCTACAGCGATGCCACCGAGGCCATCCCGGCCGACGTGATCGCCGGTGAGAACGAGCTCTACGTGCAGGCAGCGGGCGAAGGCATCGGCGAGTACTTCTCGTCGGGTGACGACGGCGACCTGACCGATCTCGGTGAGACGCCGCAGCCCTCGTTCCCCACGACCGACCCGTTCGTCACGGGCGTCGGCGGAACGAGCCTCGGTATCGGCAAGACCGGCAACATCGTCTTCGAGACCGGATGGGGCGACCAGTTCGACCAGATCGTCGCGGGCACGGGTGGTGCGATCAGCTACGCCGAGCCGCTTCCCGGTTCACTCTTCGCCGGCGGTGCCGGTGGCGGAACGAGTTCCATCTTCGCGGAGCCGTCCTACCAGAAGGGTGTCGTGCCGAACTCGCTGTCGAAGGGCTTCCGGGTCACCCCGGACATCGCGGCGGACGCCGACCCGTACACCGGGTACATGATCGGATACCGTCCGATCCTGGATGACACGAACCCCACGGTCGTGGGCGACTACCAGACGGTGACTTACGGCGGAACCTCGCTCGCGTCGCCGCTGGTCGCAGCTCAGATCGCGATCGTGCAGCAGGCGACGCATTCGGTGATTGGCTTCGCGAACCCGACGCTCTACGGTCTCGACCGCATCGCGCCGAACACGTTCCGTGACGTTAAGCACGCGAACCCGCCACTGGCTCTGGCCTACGACTCGAAGGTCTCTGGGCACAGCTGGCTGGTGACTCTCGACACCGACACGTCGCTCACGACGGCGAACGGCTACGACAACGTGACGGGTATTGGCGGGCTGACCTACGGGCTGCTGACCTTGCTCGCTGAGGGTCGACACTAATTGTCGGTTGAGTAGCGCGCTCCGAAGGAGCACGCTGGGCCCACGGCCGCCGGTTCCGAACGATTCGAAGAATCGTGAGGCCGTGCGCAGCCGGGGAGCGAAACGAACAGAAGCGGCGCCGATCCACCCCGGGTCGGCGCCGCTGCTGTTTGCTCAGTTGGTTACTGTGTGTGCCACGAGCTCGCCTGGTCGTTGAACGACCCGAATGACGCGAGGTTCGTGGTGTAGCCGATGTGCGTTCCACCGAAATTGATGTTTTGCCAGAGCGCCGTCTTGCACCCGGCAAAACTCTTGAACGACGAAGCACGATCGTTCCAGCCATAGGTGCCGAGGTTGGTCAGCGTCCAGTTGCAGCCGGTGCCGCCGGTGGTGAGGAAGAACGAGCCGCCACCGTAGTTGATGTCGTCATAGATTCCGCTGACCACGGTCGCCGACAGTGTGCTCGCCGACGAGAACAGCGCAGCCGCATTTCGACCCTCCGTCACCGTCTCGCCACTCACACTGGTCCCCGTCGGCACCACAAGGGTGACACCGGCCTCGTTCTGCACCGCGGCGATGAGATCTTCGCCGGTCGGGACACACAGGCTCTGCTGGGTCGAGACATCCAACCAGCAGGACTGCGTTGACGGATCCGTGGATGTCGGATCCGGCGGTGAGGCGTTGGCTGCGGCCCCGCCGGTGACGGTCATTGCCGCCACCAGTGCGACCGTTCCCAGCGTTGCTGCGAGAATTGATTGTTTTCTATTCATGAGTCAGACTTCCGTTCACTTCGCTCCCAGAAAGCGAATAGGGAATCATGCAACAGGAGGCGTAAGAAGTCGGTCAAGGTGGACCGCAGCGACACGCCGCCGGGGGAACAGCTTTGAGACGAATCCGTCTCCGCGCACACTGCGCACAGGTATTCAATAAAAGATGAGGATTTCGTGAGACGTTTTGGTGTCTCGCGCACATTCCTAAGTGAGGGTCCTATCCGAGCCGAGGGGGGTGAGCGTGAGGGCAGATGTGCTGAGCCTTCTTTCCGTGGCTACTGACGCGGATGATCGCGCCCTGTTCGATCGGGTACAGGCCGGAGACCGCGAGGCGTTTCGCACCATCTTCCGGCGGCATATGCAGTCGGTCTATTGGGCGGCGTTCGGAGTTCTCCAGTCCCGGGCCGATTCCGAGGAGGTCATGCAGGACGCGTTCATGACCATGTGGGACAAGCGAGCATCGATTGAGCTGGTTGGGGAGTCGACTCTGCCCTGGTTGGTAACCACTGCTCGCTACCTCGCGCTCAATCGGCGTCGGTCCGAGGCTCGCAAGCGGCGGGACCCGCTGAACGAAAACGCTGACATCCTCGATCGGGCACTCGCCCCCGACAATGCGGTTGTCGCGAACGAGGCACGCCAGCACATCGAGGAGGTCATGGCACTGATGCCACTCGTCGATCAGGAGATTTTCTGGTTATGCCTGGTCGGCGACCTCAGCTATAAGGAGGCGGCCCGCCAGCTTGGCATCTCGCACGGTTCGGTACGCAACCGGCTATCGAGACTTCGCGCTCGCCTGCGCTCCGAGATTTCTTTGCTGAAGGGGGACTGAGGATGATCGAAGAATCCGGCCTTCCCGGCCCCGACGTTTTCGTTCGTCTCGAGGGCGAGCTCTTCGGACGCATCACGACGCGCCACCGTCGCCAGGTGCTGCGTCATCGACTGGTCGCCGTCGCGGCCGTGCTTGTGATCGCCGGCGCCGGCGTGGCGGCGGGCACAATCGCGAACCCGACCCAGCAGAGCAAGTTCGCGTACTGCTACCAGGGCAGCACCACAAGCTCGCGCGTCGCACAGCTCGGCTTTCCAACGAACCGCGGGTATGCGACCACACCCGGCTCTTCGGTCAATCCGAAGCAGGTCGCCAACGCGCTGTTCCTGTGCGAGGGCGCCTGGCACAACGGCATCTTCGATACGACCGGCGGCACCGGCCCGTTTGCAGTTCCGAGGTTGCAGGTGTGCCTGCGCGACGACCTCATCGTCTCGGTTTTCCGCAAGCCCAGGGCGGCGGAGAGTGCCGACGCGTTCTGTAACAACCTCGGCCTCAGCGCGCCGTAGGTGCGCGCGGCTCTTATAAGGTGAGAGCTTGATTCGCACTCGAACAGGGAGCCAGCATGACCGCATCGACGACGCAGCCGCAGCCAGAAAACGTGATCGGCGGGGCGTTGCTCGCTCTGCTCGCGATTCCGGTGGGGGTCATCGCGTTGACCCTGCTCTGGAGCATCGGGTTCATCGCATCCATCGTCGGGTTTCTTGTCGCCTTCAGCGCCTTCTGGCTGTACCGCCGAGGGTCGGGCGGCACGATTTCGCGGGTCGGCGCCTGGACGATCACCGCGATCGTCGTGTTCACTCTTGCCTTTGGCCTCTGGATCGCAATGGTCGTCAATTTCTCGGGCGGTCTCGGCAAACTCGGCAATATCGGCGCAGCCGACTTCTGGCCACAGTTCAATGACCATTTTGGCGACCTCGTCGGCGAGAACGTGCTCTCCATTGTGCTGGTGTTCGCGTTCGGTGCGTTGGGTGCGTTCCGCATACTCGGCCGCGCGTTCGCGACCGCACGGCAGACCGCCGCTCCCGCCAACCTGACCGGTCAGTCAACGACACTGCCCCCGGCGCCCGCGACCTACCACGATGACATCGACGCACCGCCGACCGGATCGGCCGACGACAAGACGGCCCCGCCAACCGCGGGCAACTAGCAGCGGGACCGCTCGCTGTACCGAGCATCCACGGCCGCCGCGCCGCGTGCTAGGTTCAGGAAATGACCCGCATTGCGGCAGTTGCACCGGTCGTTCCCGACTATTGCTACACGCAGGCCGAGATCACGGCCGAGGTTGCGCCGATGCTCACGCACGGCGACTCGCACCGCGCGGTGCTGGAGCGCGTGCACGGCAACAGCCGCATCGACACCCGGTACACGGTGTTGCCGCTCGAGCGCTACCGCAACCTGGGTACGTTCACCGAAACCAACGAATTGTTCATCCAGGCGGCAACAGACCTGTGCGGTCGTGCACTGGCGACAGCGCTCGACGAGTGCGGACTGGGCCCCGCGGATGTCGACTTCGTACTGTTCACCTCGGTCACCGGCATCTCCGCCCCGTCGATTGACGGTCTGCTCATATCCCGGCTGGGACTTCGCCCCAACATCAAGCGCATTCCGTCGTATGGTCTCGGATGCGTCGCCGGCGCCGCGGGGATCGCGCGAGTCCACGACTATCTGGTCGGGCATCCGGATGAGGTCGGCGTCCTCCTCGCCGTCGAACTGTGCTCGCTGACGCTGCAGCGCACCGATGAGTCGATGGCCAACTTCGTGGCGAGTGGCCTATTCGGCGACGGTGCGGCCGCGGTCGTCATGGTCGGCGACAATCGCCCGGAGCCGGGTCCGACGATCATCGACACCCGCAGCGTCGTGTACCCCGACAGCGAGGGGGTGATCGGCTTCAACGTGGGCGAGACCGGGTTCGAGATCGTCCTGACCTCGGAGGTCGCCGAGGTGATTGCCCGCTACTTCCCCAGCAACGTCGCCAGCTTCCTCGCCGACAACGGACTGGCCCAGACCGACATCGACACCTGGTTCGCGCATCCGGGAGGACCGCGCATCCTCGAGGCCTTCGCCGACTCGCTCCGACTGTCGGACGATGCGCTCGAGCTGAGCTACGAGTCGCTCGCTCGCGTCGGCAACCTGTCGTCGGCATCCGTCCTTCACGTCCTCGCGGCCGGCTTCGACCAGCCCGCCGAAAGCACGGCCCTGCTGTTCGCCGTGGGTCCCGGCGTCAGCGCCGAATTCGTCCTGCTCGAATGGCCGGCGTGATCGCCTACCTCGTCTTCATCCTGCTCACCGGTGGCGAGCGCCTGGCCGAAGTGATCGTCTCGACCCGCAACGCGAGGTGGGCCTTCGCCCGCGGCGGCGTCGAGTACGGCAGGAAGCATTTCCCGTGGATGGTCGCCCTGCACTTCGGGCTGCTTCTGGGGGCGCTCGCCGAGGTGTTTCTGCTGCACCGGCAGTTCCTGCCGGCGCTGGGCTGGCCGATGCTGGCTATCGCACTGCTTTGCCAGGCGGGCCGCTGGTGGATCATCCGCACCCTCGGCCACCAGTGGAACACGCGAGTCATCGTCGTGCCGGGCCTCGGACGTGTCACCCGCGGCCCGTACCGGTTCCGCTGGCTGCCACATCCCAACTACCTGATTGTCGCAATCGAGGGCATCGCGTTGCCGCTCGTCTACGACGCATGGATCACGGCTCTGGCGTTCACGGTACTGAACGCCATCCTGTTGCTGGGGTTCCGGATCCCGACCGAGGACAGTGCGTTGAGGTCGCTGGCTAGTTCGTCGGAACCGGCGTCGGAGTTGCCGTCGGCGTAGGGGTCGGTGTCGCAGGGATCGCGTTTGCGAGCGGGGCCACGATGAGGAACGGCGGTGTCGCGGGCTTCGGCGTAGCATTCTTTTTGGGTTCGGCGGAGCCGTTGAGTTCGCTCGCGCCGATGCGCTCCAGCGGATAGACGTTCCAGCCGCGGCGGCCGATCACGCTGGCGTTGGGCACCAGGTATGGGCCGCTGGCAACGAGAACGGAGGAGTCCGGAACGGTATTGAGCGGCTTCCCCTCCTGGTCAAACAATTGAACGTCAGTGAGCGGCTTGCCGCTTGAGTCGTAGGCGAAGATGTTCGAGATTTGGCGACCGTTGTAGGTCAGCCCGTCCCCGCTGTTGGTGCTCTGGCTGAGTCCGTCCGCGAACGCGTTGTTGACCTGGGAGTTGAAGGCGAAACTGGTGGCCAGCAACGCGATGGGGACGGTGAGCACCAGCACGACGTTCAGGGCGAAGAAGGTGGTGCGCATCCAAGCCCGCGGCTGCAGTTTCCCGCGCCCCAGCTGAACGCTCAACACCAGACAGGCGAGAAACAGCGCGATGGTGCCGAGATTGAAACTGAGGGCGGACACGTTCAGTGCCCAGCAGGCGACACCGTAAAACACCCAGCCTCGGAACGCCCACCACAGGGGACGTATCGCGACAAAGAACGCGGCGAGTCGCGCCATAAGCGGATGCTTTTCCAGCTCCCGCAGCCCGCCCACGAGATCCGCCCAGGCCGACCCGAGCACGCTGCGCGCCGATGAGGGCCGGTGCGTGCTGCGCGGCGGAAGTCCGGCAGCCGATCGCAGCTCGTTGGCGTACGCAACCGGGTCGCCGAAGTCGGGCGAGTCCTGGTCGGCCGCTCGCTCGGCGAGGTCCGCCTCGAGGCCGTCGGTCAGGTCCTCGACTTCGTCAGCGGGAAGGTCGGCAAGCGCCGCGCGTACCGCCCGTGCGAAGTCATCAATTGGGTGGAGGACGGTGGTCGTCATTATCTTTCCCCGATCTTGCGAAGCGTTGGCGTCTTGCTCGGATCGAGCAGGCCGTTCATGGTTGCGGCGAATGCCGCCCAGCTCTCGCGCTGCTCCGCGAGCATCGCCTTGCCCTGGCTGTTGATGCCGTAGTACTTCCGATGCGGGCCGCCGTCCGACGGAACGACATAGCTGGTGAGCGCGCCCGAGCTGTAGAGGCGGCGCAGGGTTCCGTAGACGGATGCGTCGCCGATGTCCTCGAGGCCGGCCGACCGTAGTCGCCGAACGACGTCGTATCCGTAGCCGTCTGCATCCTGGATCGCGGCGAGTACCGCGACATCCAGAACGCCCTTGAGCAATTGGGTGGAATCCATTTGCGCTCCTATCAACGGATGCCACGCTACTGCGTAATACACAGTACTGCGCGATGCGACACGCCGGGTTCTGGCCGCCGAGTGTTACGTTTCGAAAATGCAGAGCGTCGACGTCGCGATCGTCGGTGGCGGGCCGATCGGTCTCGTCGCCGCCATCGAGGCACGACTGGCGGGGTTGACCGTCGTCGTGATTGAACAACGCGACGGAGTCATCGATAAGGCCTGCGGCGAGGGTCTCATGCCGGGAGCGTTGCCGATGCTCGAGCGGCTGGGCGTCGACCCGGAAGGGATGCCCATCATGGGGATCACTTACACGCAGGGCACCCGGTCCGTGAGTCATCGCTTCGCGGGCGCTCCGGGGCGCGGCGTGCGACGCACGACACTCCATGCCGCCCTCTCGAAACGGGCCGACCAGCTCGGCGCCCAGCGCGTAATCGCGAAGGTCGACGCGCTGGAGCAGACCGCCGACGACGTGCGGGTGGCCGGGATGACTGCCCGCTACCTGCTCGCCTGCGACGGACTGCACTCGACGATTGCGCGACTCGTCGGCCTGGCCCTGCCCGCGCCGAAGCGCAGTCGGCGCTACGGGATCCGCCAGCACTACGCGATGAAGCCGTGGGGCGACACGGTGGAGATCCACTACGGCCACCGGGCCGAGATCTATGTCACGCCGATTGCCGCGAACGAGGTCGGCGTCGCGATGCTCGGTGCGCAGCACACCGACTTCGACCAGGCGATCGCCGATATCCCGGACCTGGCCGCTCGGCTGCAAGGCATGCCGCTGGTGAGCTCCCGGCGGGGCGCTGGGCCATTCCGCCAGCGCACCCGCGCGCGCACGGCAGGGCGAGTGCTCCTGGTTGGCGACGCGTCCGGGTATGTCGACGCGATCACCGGAGAGGGACTTCGTCTCGGGTTCGCTCAGGCGCTCGCCGCGGTGGGTTGCGTCGTTGCGGACGATCCGCGCCGGTACGAGGGCGAGTGGACTCGGATCACCCGGGACTTTCGGGTGACGACGACCGCGCTCGTGCGGTTTGCCACCTCGCCCCTGCGTCGCGGGATTGTCCCGCTCTCGGCCGCGCTGCCGGGCCGATTCGGCGCGGTCGTGGAATCGCTCGCGCGTTAGCCGCCGCGACGCCCAGCGCCACTAGGCTTCGGACACCAACGTCAGGAGCGCGTGTCATGGGCTTTTTCAAGGATGTAGCGGAGCACCTCGGGGCCGTCGACAAGAACCTGCTCGCGAAGGGCATCCTGGCGCGCGGCGAAGTGGTGTCGATTGAACCGACCGGGATGTCGTGGGGTGGTGGCGGCCACTATGGTTCGATCAGCTCGACGACCGTCTGCAAGGTGACGGTGAAGGTCGTTGGCCTGGCGGGTCACGAGCCGTATGAGGCGACGGCGCTGGTGCCGATCGGCGACGCCTACATCCCCGAGTTCCAGCAGCCGGGCGCGACGATCGCGGTACGGGTCAACCCGACCGACCCGACCGACATCGCCTACGACCTTGAGCACGACGTCCCAACCGGTGACGAGGTTGCCCCGGCGGCTGCCGCCACCCTCGCACCCGGCGAGTCCGCCGCGACCAAGGATGGCGCCCAGATCATCCTGCAGAGTGACGACGGCACCGAGGAGGCGCTGACCACTCACGTAGGCAAGCTCACTGCCGCGCAGGTGCTCGAGCAGGGACTACCGTGCACCGTGGATGTCCTGACCGTGATCGCGCTCGACCAGACGAACGCAAAAGGCGAACTGCTGACCGGTCTCATCCTGAACGTGCGGCGTGCGGGTAAGCCCGACGTGCAGGCTCAGATCGGCACGCACATCCCTCAGCAGTTTCTGATGCAGGTCACGCCCGGAGCCAGTCTTCCCGCGAAGTTCACACCGGGCCTCGACGTCGGCGACAACACCGTCGTGCCGGACTGGTCGGCGCTGAAGATCTAGCTGGCCGCCGCGAGCAGGCGCGTCAGAGCGTCGCGGGTCGCCTCTAGTTCGGCGACGGGCATCCCCAGTCGCTTCACGATCTGGGCAGGCACGGCCTCGGCCCGGGATCGGAGGGCTCGACCGGCATCGGTCAGCTCGACATCGAGTGAGCGTTCGTCGTCGACCTTGCGCCTGCGGGTGATCAGTCCGCCCGATTCGAGTCGCTTCAGCAGGGGCGAAAGCGTGGCCGGCTCGAGGGCGAGTGCCTGGCCGATGTTGCGGACGGTTCTCGGACTGCGCTCCCAGAGCGCCAGCATCACGAGGTACTGCGGATGGGTGAGACCGAGGGGTTCGAGCACCGGGCGGTAGAGCCCGATGACGGTGCGGGATGCTGCGGCAAGCGCGAAGCAGACCTGGCGATCGAGGGCGAGGGCGTCGGCGGTGGGCATCTCCCCAGCATAGGGGCTACACTAATGATTAGTGTACTAACGAATGATCTGTGAAGGAACTGTCGTGAAAGAGAAGCTGTCCTGGGCTGATCGACTCAACCGGAGGCTGTTCCCGTATCTCGGACCACCGGCGTTGGGGCCCTACGACGAGCCACCCCTCCCACCGACCGGGCCGAAGGCCTGCCCGATCTGCGGCGCGCGGATGGATACCCACGTCATCGAGCGGGGCGAGGGTCGCGCAGCGACCCGCCTGCTGTGCCCATCAGGAAGCTAGCCCAACAGGAGTCGCTGAAGCTCGACGGGATCGTGAGCCAGCGCAATACTTCCAGCCTGTTCCGCGGCTGACCCGTATCCCCAGTCCACAAAGATCGTCGGGACGCCGTTCGCGGCGGCGCCCTCGATGTCGTGCTCCCGATCTCCGACGAGGACGGGGCGCGCCAGGTCTGCGCCGAAGGCCTCGAGGCGGAGGAGCGCCTCGGCCACGACGTCCTCTTTCGAGCTGCGCACCTCGTCGTCGGAGGCTCCCGTGATGATGTCGAAGAGCTCGAGCAGCCCGAAGTGGCTGAGCATGAGCGTGGCAGGAGTTTCGGGCTTCGAGGTGGCCAGGGACATCGGGATCCCCGCGGCACGCACCGCCCGCAGAACCTCGGGCACGCCGGGGAACACGGTCGAGTCGAGGGCGCCGCTCTCGAGATATCGCGGCCGATATATGGCCAGCGCCTCCGCGGCCTCACCCAGGGACATCCCGGCCCGGTCGCGGAACGAATCGAGAATCGGCGGACCGACATACGCCAGCAGTTCGGCCGGAGACGGCACCGGCACGCCCATCGTCTCGAACGTGTAGGCAAGGGTCGCCGTGATGCCCGGCGCGGAGTCGATGATGGTGCCGTCGAGGTCGAACAGGATGCTCGTGAATGGTGCTGTCATTGTGGGAAAAGCCTAGGCGTCCGTCAGAACAGCCGTTGGTGCGCGTCGTCCAGTCCGCGCATTCCGTCGTAGTCGAGGAGCAGGCAGCGGATGCCGCGGTCCTCCGCAAGGGTGCGTGCCTGTGGCTTGATCTCCTGGGCAGCGAACACCCCCTTGACCGGTTGAAGCAGCGGGTCGCGGTTCATCAGCTCGAGGTATCGCGTGAGCTGCTCCACCCCGTCGATGTCGCCGCGACGCTTGATCTCGACGGCGACGGACCCGCCGTTCGCATCCGTCGCGAGGATGTCGACCGGCCCGATCGCCGTCATGTACTCGCGGCGCACCAGCCGATGCCCGTCGCCCAGCAACTCAATCTGCTCGGCCAGTAGTTTCTGCAGGTCGGCCTCGACGCCGTCCTTCTGTAACCCGGGATCGAGGCCCAGCTCGTGCGTCGAGTCGTGCAGGATCTCGTGAATCGAGATCACGAGGATGTCGGCCGTCTTGGTCTGGGCCACCTTCCAGACCTCGATGACGCCGGCCTCTCTCAGGTCGTCGTCAGGCTCGACGACTGTCGTGACGCACGGCGGACTCATCCAGTTGAGTGGCTTGTAGGAGAGGGTGTCGGCGTGCACGAGAACGCTGCCGTCGCCCTTCAGAACGAGGAGGCGGGTGCCGAGCGGAAGGTGGGAACTCAGTCGTCCGGCGTAGTCAACGGAACAACGGGCAACGACGAGACGCACCCGGCAAGCCTAGCCAGTTGTCTTGGCCGGGTTCCGCGTGGCGAACGAGACGATGCCGGCCATTCCGACCAGGACCAGCACGAGCAGGAGTCCATTCAGGATGCCGAACTGGTTGCCGAGGAATCCGATCGACGGCGGTCCAACCAGGAACGCGAGGTAGCCGATACTGGCGACCGCACTCACCCGAGCCGCGGCCTTGTGCGGGTCGTCTGCGGCGGCGGACATCCCGACCGGGAACCCTAGCGAGGCACCGAGACCCCAGAGCACGACACCGACCAGGTCGACCCAGAGCACCGGCACAAAGATGAAAAGCAGCAGTCCAAT
>JAUZFP010000133.1 GCA_030838475.1 Actinomycetota bacterium | reverse complement strand
AGGTGCTCGAGCCTCCTCCGGCGGTACAGCCCGCCAGTGCCAGGCCAACGGTCGCGGCTAGTGCGGCCACGGCCAGGATGGACTTTCTCATCGTGATGCCTCTCTGTTGTCTCCATTGACGGGGTTTATGACGATCGTGACCACGCTGGTGATCAGACCGATGTTGAAGGGCATCCGCAGGATTCGCGAACGACAAGTTGGGTGGGCAGCTCGAGGTTCTCCACATGGAGCGCGCCTGCCATCAGCTCGAGCAACTTGTTCATCGACTGGACCCCCACCTCGACCATGTCGGCTCTCACCGTGGTGAGTGCTGGGCGGGAGTGCCGAAGCATCGGATGATCGTCATAACCGACGACCCGCAGCTGGTCCGGCACCGTGATGCCGTGACTGGCGAACTGCTCCATGGCGGCAACCGCCATCTGGTCATTCGCGAAGAAGATCGCGTCGCAGTTGCCGATCTCGGGCAGGAGAGCGCGCGCGGCCTCCACGCCGGAGGGCTCCGTGTAGTCGCCCTCGAACTGCAGCCGAGGATTGATTTCGAGCCCGGCATCCGACAGCGCCTGGATGTACCCGATCTGCTTGTCGATAGCCGATTGGTGGTTCAGGGGTCCGGACACGTGACCGATGCGCTTTGCACCGTGGACCGTGACGAGATGTTCCACTGCCCGATACGCACCGCCGATGTCGTCGATTCCGACGGTCACGATGCCGGGCTGCTTCGGGCTGCGACCAACAACAACAACGGGATATCCGGCGTTTGCGATGGCCGTTACATTTTCGTCTGTGGTGGAGGCTGCGGCGACGATCACGCCGGACGCCATCCGCCCGCGGAGAATTCGGGAGTAGGCCGATGATTCATCCGACGCCGTCCGCGCGGTCGAAAGAATGGGGCTCAGATCGTTTTCGTTCGCCTTCGTCAGAACACCCTCGAGGATGTCGATGAAGACCGGGTGGGAGAAGACGTGCTGCGTATCGTGCGGGACGACGACGGCGATCGCGTCAACGCGTTGGGAGCGCAGCGAGCTCGCCGCAAAGTGCGGAACATACCCGAGCTGGCGGGCCGCCTGACGTACCCGGTCTTTGGTCTCGGCCGCGACACGAGGACTGTCCGAGAGCGCCATCGACGCCGATGTCTTCGAGACACCGGAGAGGCGAGCTACGTCGGCGAGTGTCGTTCGGGTGGTGGCCATGATCCTGTCTCATCGGTGAGAAGTAGCGTCAAATCGATTTGGGTCAGGGTCTGAACAACTCCCCGTCACGATGAATTGCAAGGCTCTGACGGAGATCAAATCGATTTGACTGGATGAATATACATGCGGCCTATTGGAGCGTCAAGTAGCCGCTCCGCGACGTCCCAGCTCCGCCAATCGTCAGCAGGTGGATGCAACGACGACAGTTGGCGACCCAGATTGCGTGTAAAACACCCGGATTCTCGCGGATTCTTACCCACAGCGCCAGGCGGAAGGTTGACGGGTGGACCAATCGGTCTTATGGTCGAACAAGTTTTCAAATCTTCTCAAATCGATTTGATAACTATCATCCCCGTCACGTACACCCGTCACTCCAAAGAAGGACTTTGACAAGAAAAGGGGTACGACATGTCTGTTTTCTCGACCGCTCTTCCACGACCGGGGGGACGCCATCGCCGGCGCAACATCCTCGCCGTGTTTATCGCTTCAACTGCTCTCGTGACCGGTTCGCTGTTCGCCTCCGCAGAGTCCGCGCGCGCCGTTACGCCAGAGCCGTGTGACCTCTACGCGACCGCGAGCACGCCGTGCGTTGCGGCTTACAGTTCGGTGCGCGCGCTCTACTCGGCCTACAACGGAAGCCTGTACCAGGTGACCCGGGCGTCGGACAACACGACGCTCAACATCGGTGTCCTGGCGGCGGGCGGCTATGCAAATGCGGCCGCGCAGGACACGTTCTGTTCCGGGACGAGCTGCATCATCACGAAGATTTACGACCAGTCGTCCCAGCACAACGACCTCACGATCGAAGGTCCGGGCACGGCGGCGAATCACACTGATCTCGGAGCGAATGCGAGCCTCCTTCCCACCACGGCGGGTGGGCACGCCGTCTACGGCATTTATCTCCCACCGGGCACCGGATACCGCGATGTGACCACGACCGGCATCGCTACGGGCAGCGCGCCCGAATCGATGTACGAGGTCGCCAGCGGAACGAACGTCAACAACGGGTGCTGCGCAGACTTTGGCAACGTGGAAACCCACAACAACGACACCGGCGCTGGGCACATGGATGCCCTGAACCTCGGGCTGTTGAACGACCCCGGTAGCACGGGCCACGGGCCGTGGGTCGAAGCGGATCTTGAGAACGGGGTGTTCGAAGGGGGCACCGCGACCAACACGGCGAATGCCGGCAATGCCAGCAAGTTCGTCACCGCGCTGCTCAAGAACAACGGCACAAGCACGTTCGCGCTCAAGGGCGGAAACAGTCAGAGCGGTGCACTGTCGACGTGGTACTCGGGCGCACTTCCGAGTGGGTACTCGCCCATGGCTAAAGAGGGATCGATCGTCCTCGGCACGGGCGGCGACAACAGCAACTGGGCCACGAGTTCCTTCTATGAGGGTGTGATGACCACGGGGTATTCGACCGATGCGGCCGACAACTCGGTGCAATCGAACATCGTCTCCGTCGGCTACTCCGCGAACACGACCGGCGGCGGACCGGGCTCGACCATCGTCGGACCGGGCGGAAAGTGCATCAATGTCGACGGGAGCGACACCGGTGGCAATGGCGCGGCGGCCAATCTGTGGGACTGCAACGCCCTCGACGGAGACCAACACTGGTCGCCGAGTGCATTGGGCGGAGGGACACTATCCACACTGGGCCGTTGCCTCGATGTGATCGGCAACTCCACCACTCCGGGGGCGAAGCTCCAGCTCTACGACTGCGATGGCGCCGGCGGCCAGCAATGGATGCCGCAGGAAAACGGTTCCATCCTCAATCCGCAGTCGGGACTGTGCCTCGACGACCCGAGCGGCAGCACCACCAATGGAACCCAACTCCAGATCTGGACCTGCAACGGCCTGTCGCCACAGCAGTTCAAGGTCACCGCGGGAACTCCGATCCTTCTGTCCGGCGGGAAGTGCGTGGATGTCGCAGGGGCAGACGTCGGCGGCAATGGAGCAGCAGTCGATGTGTGGGACTGCAACAATGCGACATCCTTCTCTCCGCTCAACCTCGACCAGCAGTGGACGGTGAACACCGATCAAAGCGTGCGAACGCTCGGTCGCTGCCTCGACATCGTGAACAACGGCAACACGCCCGGTGCGAAGATGCAACTCTGGGATTGCAACGGGGTTCCGGGGCAGAAGTGGGTTCCGCAATCAAACGGGTCGCTGCTCAATCCCGCGAGCGGACTCTGCCTGGATGACCCGAGCGGCATCACCACGAATGGCGAGCAGTTGCAGGTGTGGACCTGCAACAGTGCCGCGGCGCAGGTGTTCCACATCAATTAGTTCGTTGGGCCGTGAGGGCGGGCACGATGCTCGCCCTCACGGCCTGTGAGCTAGCTGAAATCTCCGTCGTGGCCGATACGAACGATATATCGTTGGGTGTCGTCGAGCTACAGGGGCTCGGGTACGGAGGAGAACGTCATGGGCGGATCATTCATGGGCGGCGCATCGGCTGGAAACTGGTCGGGCGCCACCGTCTGGGAAGCGATGGAACAGTTGCGCGGACAATTCGAACGCAAGGTTGGCGCGCGAATGGGCCGGGGAGATGTCCGCGCCGCGGTACTCGCGCTCCTCGCCGAGAAACCGATGCACGGCTACCAGATCATCCACGAGATCGAGGAACGCAGCGGCGGGGCATGGAAGCCCAGTCCTGGTTCGGTGTATCCGACGCTCCAGCTCCTTGCCGACGAGGGACTGCTCAGCGCGAAGGAGTCGAACGGACGGAAGACCTACTCGCTCACGGATGAGGGAAAACAGGCCGCAGAGGCGGCAGCGGATCAGCCCGCGCCGTGGGCGGCGCAGGGCGCACAGCACGGTGCCCGCGTGACGGCCCTGCCCAAAGCCGGGATGGCCCTGGCGCAGGCGACGGCGCAGGTGGGGCAGTCCGGCAGTGCGGAGCAGGTCGACCAGACGGTCGCCGTGCTGGATGAGGCACGCCGCAAGATCTACGCCATCCTCGCCCAGGACTGAACGGGTGCCCACGGTACGTCGGCGTCGAGGAAACTAGTCACATGACCGACGCCGGGAAGATGCGCGCCCGCTACCGCAGGATTCTTCGGTTTGCGGCGCGGTACCTGGTGCAGACCTGGTGGTACGAACTGGTGCTCCCGCGGATCGGGCTCGCCCGGCTCGCGGAGCGGGGCCGGTCGGCGCGCCTGCAACGAATCGCCCAGCGATTCCACGCGCTCGCGGTCGATCTCGGCGGACTCATGATCAAGGTCGGGCAGTTCATGTCGTCCCGACTGGACGTGCTCCCGCCCGAAATCACCACAGAACTCGAGGGGCTGCAGGACGAAGTGCCGGCCGTGCCGTTTGCGGCGATCCGCGAGCTCGCCGAAGCCGAGTTGGGTGTTCCACTCGAGCGGGCGTTCTCGTTCGTCGACGAGACCCCCGTCGCGGCGGCATCCCTCGGGCAGGTCCACCGCGCGCGACTCTCCGACGAGGACGCCGCCGAGACGGGGCTGCGCGACGTCGTCGTCAAGGTGCAGCGGCCGGGCATCGGCGCGGTCGTCGCCGTCGACCTGAGCGCCCTGCGTCGGGTGGCCCGCTGGCTGACCCGAATCCGCCTGGTTTCGGACCGGGTCGATGTTCCCGCGCTCGTCGAGGAGTTCGCCGTGACCAGCCTCGAGGAGATCGACTACCTGCACGAGGCAGCCAACGCCGAGCGATTCGCGGAGAGCTTCGCCGACGACGACCGCGTCAGCGTCCCGGAGTTCGTCTGGGAGCGGACGACGCGACGCGTGCTGACCATGCAGGATGTCACCGCCATCAAGATCAACGACGTCGAAGCGCTCAGGGCCGCCGGCATTGACCCGTCCGAGGTCGCGAATGAGTTCGCCGCCGTCATGTTCGATCAGGTCTTCGTGCATGCGTACTTTCATGCGGACCCGCATCCCGGCAATATCTTCGTCACCCCGCTTCGCGGCGACAACAGGACCTGGAACTTTACGTTCGTCGACTTCGGGATGATGGGCGAGGTCGCCGAGGGCCTGCGGCACGGACTCCGGAAGCTCCTCATCGCAGCCGCCTCGCGCGACGGCAAGGGCATGGTGGCCGGTATCCGCGAGGTGGGTGTGCTCCTCCCATCCGCGGACACCGCCGAGCTCGAGCGCGCGATGACGAAGCTGTTTTCGCGCTTCGGCGGGATGGGCTTCGCCCAGTTGCAGGATGTCGATCCGCGCGAGTTCCGCGCATTCGCCGTCGAATTCGGTGACGTTATGCGGTCGCTGCCCTTCCAGTTTCCCGAGAATTTCCTCCTTATTGTGCGGGCGATGTCCCTGACCTCGGGGATGTGCAGTTCGCTCGATCCCGCCTTCAATATCTGGAATGCCGTCGAGCCCTACTCCGCCCGGTTGATTCGTGACGAGGGCGCGAACGTGGTGCAGGACTACGCCAAGCGGGCCTGGTCGGTCGCCGGTATCGTCGCACGCCTCCCCTCGCGCATCGACAGTCTCATCACGCGCATCGACGAGGGAAGCATCACGGTGCAAACGCCGCGGCTCGACCGTCGTCTTGCCACCATCGAGCGGGGCATTCGACAGGCGATTGCGGCGATCATCTTCGCGACCCTGCTGATCGGCGGCGTCCTGCTGCTACCGCACTTCGTCGTCTTCGGAACCGTGCTCATGGCCGTCTCGGGCCTCCCCCTGCTGTACGCCGTTTTCGCCGCCGTGGTGGCTCGGCGCGGGCCGCTTCCGTAGGTCTCGTTCTGAGCGGGTTCGCGCGCAACGATGAGGGCTTCGAGATCGGCGGGCAGGCCCAGGGACCTCCGCGTCAACACCTTTCGACGCGCCTGCCCCGAGGAGTATCGTCGCGGCATGTCAAATCTTGAAGCACTCACCCACATCGCGAAGGCACGGGAGGCCGCCAGCGCGGCGGCCTACGATCTCCAGCAGTTCTCGCCGGACACCCCCGAGCGCCAGGCTATCCACAATCTCAGCACCGCCATCGACACGCTCATCCTCACGGTTCAGTCGCTCGCCGACGACGCCTGAGCCTCCGGTTCACAGCGACGCTTACTACGCGACGAGCGCTCCGCCGTCGATCACGCTGACCGTTCCGGTCGCGTAGTCCTGATCCATGAGCTGGATGTACGCCTTCGCGACATCCTCGACCTCCGCGACGCGGCCGAGCGGCAGAGCCTCGCCCGCGGCGAGGTACATCCCCTCGCGATCCGCCTCCGACATCTGCGACCAGAGCGGACTCCGCACCACGCCGGGCGCGACGACGTTGACCCGGATCGGTGCGAGTTCGACGGACAACGAGCGTGCCGCCGAAATCGTGGCTCCCGAGGCCGCCGCGCCCAGCAGCCACCCTGCGCCGCCCTTGAACGCGGCGGTCCCGCTGGTCAGGGTGATCGAACCACCGGCCCGGATATGCGGAACCGCGAGGCGGATGGCCTCCAAAGCGTAGACGAGCCGCAGCGACAGGAATTCGTTCGCTTTGGCGGGCGAGTAATCGGCGAGGGCGAGTGGAACCAGATTGTCTGCCGCCGTGTACGCGAAGTGATCGAACTCGCCGACGAGATCGAAGAAGGCCGCCAGGCTCTTCGTCGAGGACGCATTGACGACGTGGCCGACAACGCCCGCGGGCAGTTTCGTGAGCGCCAGGTCGACCGAAGCGGGATTGCGCGAACCCACGACTACGGCCGCGCCGCTTGCCACGGCAGCTGCCGCGGTGGCGAGTCCGATTCCGCTTGTACCGCCGAGTAACACGACGCGGCTGTTGGATGTGAGTGGCATGGGGATCCTTATCGTTTGCGCTTGCCACTTCAGGATCGCTTCGCCGACGGTGCCGCGTCCAATACCTATCCGACCGAAACTAATACCTCTGAGGTATCACGGATGGCTTGTGCGATCTCGACGATCGCCGCCAGTTCGGGCGAAGTGCGTCCGGCGTCGAACGCCAGGGCAACTTCGCCGTCCGCAAGATCGACGACATAGCGGAGCACCAGATCCGAGCGGGTGTAGAACCGGGCGGTCGATTCGGGTAGCACCACGATCCCTCGACCGGCCGCGACCTGCTCGAGTTTCTCCTCGACGGTGCGCGCCGCCGGGACCTTCACGCGATTCGTCGCGAGAGCCTCCGGCCGAAGCTTCGCGACGGCGTCACGCCACTCTGGAACGGCATCCGGATCCTGGATGAGGTCGAATTCCGCGAGATCCACAACCGTCAGGTTCGCACATTCGGACAACGGATGATCGCTCGGGAGCACCACCATACGTGGTTCGGTGAAAAACGGAACGACGGTCAGACCCCTGCGTGCGACCGGCAGCCGCACGAAGCTGGCGTCGACTCGGCCGTCGTGAATCATTTCGATCTGGTCGTCCCACGAGGTGCGCACCACGTCGACCCTCAGCCCGACGAATCGCTCCTCCATGAGCCGAACGACCGGGGTGACAATCAGCCCAGGCATGAACCCGATCGTGAAGTGCGACCCCTCGCGTCCGGCCACACGAGCTCGGCGTTGCAGCGCGGCCGCGGTGCGCAGCAGCGCGGTGGCCTCGTCTCGCACGACCGCCCCGGCCTCGGTCAGTTGCGTCCCGCGTTTCGAGCGCTCGAACAGGATGACCCCCAGCTCGTTCTCGAGCGCGCTGATCTGCCTGCTGAGCACCGGCTGCGCGATGTGGAGAGATTTCGCTGCGCGCGCGTAGTTGAGCTCACTCGCGACGGCAACGAAGTAGCGAAGTTTTCGGAGGTCGAGATCGGTCATGCCGAGATTTTACGCCGCGCCAATCGAGGCGAGTGATACCCATCGGGTATTAGCTTCGCGGTCCTATCGCGAGGGAGCCACTCGTGGTTCCGAAAATTCCGCATAATTGGGTCGATGATTCCCGACAGCGAACGAGGCGCCACCATCCGCGACGTCGCGCGCGAAGCCGGGGTGTCATACCAAACCGTCTCTCGAGTGATCAACGGAAGCGACGCCGTTCGGCCGGCAACTCGCGAACGAGTGCGGTCGGCGATCGAGGGACTCGGCTTTCGGCCGAACGCGGCCGCGCGAACCCTGGCGACCAGTCGCTCGGGCATCATCGGTGTGCTCTCGTCACAGAGCGCGCTGTACGGACCAACCACGAGCATCCAGGCCATCGAGGTCGCCGCTCGGGCTGCCGGCTACCGGCTGAGCGTCACCAGCATCGGCACGAGTGACCGGGACTCAATCGGCGCTGGGCTCGACTTCCTGCTGAACCAGTCGATCGAGGCCCTAGTCATCCTCGCACCCCAGACCGGAGTCCTCGAGGCGATTCGAGAGCTCTCGATTGGGGTTCCCTCGGTCATCCTCGAGGCGAGCGGCATCGATGACGGCCGCAGCCTCACGGTCGACCAGACCCGCGGCGCGCGACTCGCCACCCGGCATCTCATCGACCTCGGACACACCGAGATCGTCCACCTTGGCGGACCGACGGACTGGTTGGAGGCAACGGCGAGATGGGACGGCTATCGGAGCGAGCTGGCTGAGGCTGGGCTGACTCCGCGTGCCCGGGTAGTTGGCGATTGGACGGCGGAGTTCGGATACCGCGCGGGGCTTGATCTCCTCGCCCAGCGGGACTTCACGGCGGTGTTCAGCGGCAATGACCAGATGGCCCTCGGATTCATTCACGCCTGCCGGGAGCTCGGCGTCGCCGTGCCCGCCGAGATCAGTGTGGTTGGCTTCGATGACACCCCGGAGTCCGCGCATTTCGCTCCCGCGCTGACGACAGTTCGTCAGAACTTCGTAGAGATCGGCAATCGCGCGATCGCCCTCCTGCTGGCCGAGCTGGATGGCAAGCCCACACTCGACCACGATCCAATCGCGCCCGAACTGATCCTGCGGGCATCCACGGCTCCCGCTTCTCGATAGCCACCCGGTTGACTCCTGGGTGGCCGATCGCGGTATCCTTGTCTCTAATGTGAACGGTCACATTGTACGCACGAGGGAGTACGGACATGAATGCGGACGAGGCAATCACCCGTACGCGGGCCGAGATCGTCGCCCTTCACGCGGAGCTTGTGCGATACGGGCTCGTGGTCTGGACGGGCGGAAACGTCTCGGGCAGGGTTCCCGGCACGGACTATTTCGTGATCAAGGCATCGGGAATGTCGTATGACGACCTCACGCCCGACAACCTGATTCTCTGCGACCTGGCCGGCAATGTCGTTCCCGGAACACCTGGCGGCGATCGCAGCCCGTCGAGCGATACCGCGGCCCACGCCTACGTCTATCGCGAGATGCCCGAGGTGGGCGGGGTCGTCCACACCCATTCCCCATACGCGGTCGCGTGGGCGGCACGGGGTGAGGAAATTCCGTGCGTGATCACCGGAATGGCCGACGAGTTCGGGGGTCCCATCCCGATCGGCCCGTTTGCGATCATCGGGGACGACTCCATCGGTCGCGGCATCGTCGACACCCTCCGGGGCCATCGCTCTCGCGCAGTGCTGATGCAGAATCATGGCCCGTTCACGATCGGTGTCAGTGCGCGCGACGCTGTCAAAGCGGCAATCATGTGTGAGGACGTCGCTCGAAGCGTCCAACTCGCGATCCAGGGCGGGCCGGTTGTGCCGATCCCGCAAGACCAGATCGACAGGCTCTATGCGCGGTACCAAAACGTGTATGGCCAGTCGGGCGATGACCGCCGGTGAATACCACGGTGGATGCGGCTGCCGAAGCAATCGGAGCCGGTCGCGGTGTGCTCGGCATCGAGCTCGGGTCGACCCGCATCAAGGCCTGCCTGATCGGTGACGATCCAGGGACCGTGCTGGCCTCGGGCGCCTACGAATGGGAGAACGAGCTCCGTGACGGCGTGTGGACCTACTCGCTCGACGCCGTCTGGGCCGGACTCCAATCCGCCTACGCCGCCCTGGTCGCCGATGTCGTACGGCAGTTCGATGTCACGCCCCTCACCTTTCGTGCGATCGGCATCTCGGCGATGATGCACGGCTACCTCCCGTTCGACGACGACGGCGAGCTGCTCGTGCCATTCCGGACCTGGCGAAACACCACGACGGGAGACGCCGCGTCCGAGCTCACCGAGTTGTTCGATGTGAACATCCCGCTGCGCTGGTCCATCTCGCATCTGCACCAGGCGGTTCGGGATGCCGAACAGCACGTTCCCCGGGTTCGATTCCTCACGACGCTCGCGGGCTATGTCCACTGGAAGCTGACCGGGCGGAAGGTCCTCGGCGTCGGGGACGCGTCCGGCATGTTCCCGATCGACCCGGCAACCGGGAACTACGACGCCGAGCTTCTGGCGCGCTACGACCGACTAGCGTCCGGCGGCCCGCTGGCGCTGCCCCTTCTGGATCTCCTTCCGAGTGTCCTGACCGCGGGGCGATCGGCCGGCGAACTGACCGGTGAGGGCGCGCTCCTGCTCGACCCGAGCGGCAGCCTGCAGCCGGGCGCGCTGCTGAGCCCACCCGAGGGAGACGCCGGCACCGGCATGGTCGCGACCAACGCCATCGCACCCCGAACGGGCAACATCAGCGCCGGAACGAGCATCTTCGCAATGGTGGTGCTCGAGCGACCGCTCCAGCGGCTGCACCAGGAGGTCGACATCGTCACAACGCCGGTCGGTGACCCCGTGGCCATGGTGCATTGCAACAACGGCGCGAGTGAACTCGCGGCATGGGTCGGACTGTTCCAGCGGTTCTCCGAGGCCTCCGGGGTGCCGATCGATTCCGACCGGGTGTACGACATCCTGTTCCGGGAGGCTCTCGACGGCGCGCCCGATGCCGGCGGCCTGTTCGCCTACAACCAGCTCGCGGGAGAGCCGGTCGTCGGTTTGGATGACGGTCGTCCGCTCTTCGTTCGCACACCCGACAGCCGCCTGAGTCTCGCTAATGTCATGCGGGCTCAGCTGTACGGGGTCTTCGGGTCGCTCGCTCTCGGCATGCGAATCCTCGCCGATGAGGGCGTCAAGCTCGATCGGATGTACGCACACGGCGGCCTGTTCCGGACGGCCGGTGTGGCCCAGCGGTTCCTCTCCGCCGCCATCGACGCGCCCGTCAGTACCGCGCAATCCGCCGGCGAGGGTGGCGCGTGGGGCATGGCCGTTCTCGCCGCCTATGCCGCCTCGGCCGCAGCGGTCGACCTACCGACGTTCCTTCGCGAGAGCGTGTTTGCCTCGACCGAGCTGATCACCGCCGACCCTGAGCCGGACGATGTCGCCGGCTTCGCCTCGTACCTCGACCGCTACCGCGACGGCCTCGACGTCGTGCGCGCCGCAATCGTCGCGCTCTAGAAAGGACCTACCCGATGACCTCCCACTCGATCGTCCCCGACCTCGCCACGAAAGAGGTCTGGTTTCTTACCGGCAGCCAGGCGCTCTACGGACCCGAGACCCTCGACCAGGTTGCGACGCAGTCCCAGGGCATCGCCACGGCCCTGGGCGACTCCGCCGACATCCCGGTCACTGTTGTCTGGAAGCCCGTGCTGACGGACAGCGACTCGATCCGGCGACTCTTCCTCGAGGCCAACTCCAACGACGAGGTCGTCGGGGTGATTGCGTGGATGCACACCTTCAGCCCCGCGAAGATGTGGATTCGCGGCCTCGACATCCTCGCCAAGCCGCTGCTGCACCTGCACACGCAGGCGAGCGCGGCGCTGCCCTGGGACACCATCGACATGGACTTCATGAACCTGAACCAGGCCGCCCACGGCGACCGGGAGTTCGGATACATCCAGGCCCGGATGAACTTCGCTCACAGAATCGTCGTCGGGCACCATTCGAACCCGGCCGTTGCCGCGCAGATCGGAACCTGGTCTCGCGCCGCCGCCGGCTGGAACGCCGCACAGAACATGAAACTCGCCCGGTTCGGTGACAACATGCGGTTCGTCGCGGTCACGGAGGGCGACAAGACCGAGGCCGAGATCCGCTTCGGACTGAGCGTCAACACGTGGGGGGTGAACGACCTCGTCGCGGCGGTGGATGCGACATCCGACGGTGCCGTCGACGCACTGGTCGCCGAGTACGACGACCTCTACGAGGTGGTGCCCGAGCTTCGCCTCGGCGGCGAGCGGCACGAGTCGCTGCGCTACGGCGCCCGCATCGAACTCGGCCTCCGATCGTTCCTCGAGGCGGGCGGCTTTACCGCGTTCACCACCAGCTTCGAGGACCTCGGCGGTCTTCGCCAGCTCCCCGGTCTCGCCGTGCAACGTCTCATGGCCGACGGCTACGGATTCGGCGCGGAGGGCGACTGGAAGACGGCGGTCCTCGTGCGGGTCGCCAAGGTCATGGGATCGGGACTGTCCGGGGGCGCCTCCCTCATGGAGGACTACACCTACAACCTGGAGCCCGGCAACGAACTCATCCTCGGCGCGCACATGCTCGAGGTCTGTCCGTCGTTGACGACATCGAAACCGTCGCTCGAGATCCACCCACTGGGTATCGGCGGTCGGGAGGACCCCGTGCGCCTGGTCTTCGACACGGACGCGGGGGATGCCGTGGTCGTCGCGATGAGCGACATGCGGGACAGATTCCGTCTCGTCGCGAACGCCGTCGAAGTCGTGGACCTGCCCCATCCGCTCCCGAAGCTGCCCGTGGCCCGCGCGATCTGGAAGCCGGCTCCTGACTTCACGACGAGCGCGTCCGCCTGGCTCACGGCCGGCGCCGCACATCACACGGTCATGAGCACCGCGCTGGGGGTCGACGCCTTCCGCGACTTCGCCGATATCGCGCGCACCGAACTCCTCGTCATCGACGCGGACACAACGCTGCGCGAGTTCACCAAGGAGGTGCGCTGGAACCAGGCGTACTACCGTCTGGCGGGTGGCATTTAGCGAGCGTCCTGGTCGTCGGGGTCGACAACGGGGATAGTTTTGCGAAATGACCGAACAACTGACCTACGGCACCTACCTCGCACTGGATGACCTGCTCGGCGCACAGCACCTGCGAAGTACTCCGCCCCATCACGACGAACTGTTGTTCATCATCCAGCACCAAACCTCCGAGCTGTGGCTCAAGCTGATGCTGCACGAGCTGCGATCGGCTCGCGATGCGCTCCGGGACGACGACCTGCACACGGCGCTCAAGCGCACCGCGCGGGTGAAGCAGATCCAGTTCTCGATGACCGAGCAGTGGTCGGTGCTGGCCACGCTGACGCCATCCGAGTACGTCGAGTTCCGGCGTTTTCTCGCGACGTCGTCCGGTTTCCAGTCCTATCAATACCGGGCCGTCGAGTTCCTGCTCGGCAACAAGAACGCGTCGATGCTCGACGTGTTCGACTCCGATCCGGCGGCGCGCGCAATGTTGGCCGAGCTGCTCGAACAACCGAGCCTCTACGACGAATTCCTGCGGATGCTCGCGCGCGCCGGCTTCGAGGTGCCGGCGTCGGTGCTCGAACGCGACGTCACGCTGGCACATGTCTTCACACCAGAACTGGTGCCGGTGCTTCTCACCATCTACCAGTCCTCGGCAGAGCACTGGCGCTTCTACGAGGCGTGCGAGGAACTCGTCGACCTGGAGGACAACTTCCAGCTCTGGCGTTTCCGCCATCTCCGTACTGTGCAACGCACGATCGGAATGAAGTCCGGGACCGGCGGGAGCGCGGGCGTCGCATTTCTCGAGCGCGCCCTCAGCCAGACGTTCTTCCCCGAGCTCTACGCCGTGCGCAACGAGATCGGCGCCTGACCGCGGAGTTCAGGATCTGGCTGTCGCCGGGGACCTAGTGCCGTCCGCGGCAGTGGGCCGGGGGTGAATGGCCGATGGCTGTACGATCCAGACACCGGTAACCACGACTGCAATGAACCCGCGCAGCCGAACGTCGTCACTTATCCATATGGGAGGTCTGGATGCCAGACCGACTTCTCGATACGAAGTATCGCATCCCACCGCGACGACCCGGCCTGATTGGCCGTCCCAGGTTGGACGCCCTGCTGGAGGACGGACGCGAAGCGCGACTGATGCTCGTCTCGGCGCCCGCCGGATTCGGCAAGACGACTCTCCTCGTGGAATGGTTGGCCGGCTCCGCCGCCGACGAACGCGCTGTGGCCTGGCTGTCGCTCGATCCGCGTGACAACGATCCAGCGGTGTTCTGGGCCTATCTCGCCACTGCAATAGAGGCGGCCGCTCCCGGCATCGGCGCATCGGCGCTCGCCGTTCTGCAGGCGCCCGGGGCATCCACCGAGTCAGCGCTCGCCGCCCTGCTCAACGACCTTGGCGACTTTGCCAGCGGGTTCGTCGTGATACTCGACGACTACCACGTCATCGAGTCGGGCGCGGTGAACGATGGAATGACCTTCATTCTCGAGCATCTACCGGCCGGAGTTCATCTGGTTATCGCCGGTCGTGCCGATCCCTCGCTGCCGTTGGCGAAGCTCCGGTCGCGAGGCGAATTGGTCGAAATTCGCGCCGCGGACCTGCGCTTCACCGACCCGGAGTCGGCCGTCTACCTCAACACCGGGATGGGGCTCGAGCTAGACGAGGCGGATGTCGCCACACTGGCCGCGCGCACCGAAGGGTGGATCGCCGCTCTCCAAATGGCGGCGGTCGCGATGCGGGGGCGAGAGGATGTCTCGTCGTTCATCACCGACTTTGCCGGCGATGACCGGTACATCGTCGACTACCTCCTTGAGGAGGTCTTGCAGCGCCAATCGGCCACCGTGCGGGACTTCCTGCTGGGCACGTCGATTCTTGGTCGGCTGAATGGTCCGCTGTGCGACGCGGTTACCGGCCAGGATGGCGGCAGGGCGACGCTCGAGTCGCTGGACCGAAGCAACCTGTTCGTCGTCGCGCTCGACGACCGCCGGCAGTGGTACCGATACCACCACCTGTTCGCCGACGTCCTTCGAGCGCGACTCCTCGACGAACAACCGGATCGTGTCGCGGAGTTGCACTTGCGCGCAAGCGCGTGGCTCGAAGAAGACGGGGATCGGGCCGAGGCGATACGCCACTCCATGGCCGCGGGCGACTTTGTACGCGCAGCCGATCTCGTTGAGCTCGCGCTTTCGGCGTCCCGGAAGGATCGCCAGGAGGCCACGCTTCGCAGTTGGCTCGAGGCACTTCCCCCTGAGGCAATTCGCGAGAAGCCTGTCCTCAGCCTGGCCATGGCCGGGGCCCTGCTGGCGAACGGTGAGCTCGCGGGCGTCGAGGAACAACTCGCCAACACCGAGGCGTGGCTCAGCACGGCGGATGAGACCGACCCGGAGGTGCGCGGCCTCCGGAGCGCACTCACCGTGTACCGCGCTGCGCAGTCGAACGCGCTTGGCGACGCCGACGCATCCATGGCCTTCGCCCGTCGTGCGCTCGACCTGGTCGACAAGGATGACCACATTGGGCAGGGCGCAGCGGCGGGGTTGCTCGCCCTGGCGCACTGGTCGCGGGGCGATCTCGAGGACGCGCACGACTTGTGGGCGGGAGCGGTCACCAGCCTGCAGAAGGCCGGCCACCTCTCCGACGCAATCGGCTGCTCGATGGCTGTCGCCGACATCCGGATCCAGCAGGGTGGACTTACCGAGGCGATGGGGGTCTACGCGTGGGGTCTTGAGCTGTCGGCGGCTCAGGATTCTGTGCTGCGCGGCACCGCAGATATGCATGTCGGCATGAGTGAACTGTTCCTGCAACGCGGCGACCTCGACTCCGCATCACGGCATCTCCTCGCGAGCGAGGAACTCGGCGAGGATGCCGGACTCCCGCAGAATCGATACCGATCGAAGGTCGCCATGGCTTTGGTCCGCGAGGCGGAGGGGGATCCCGGAGCGGCGCTCGATCTGCTCGACGAAGCCAGGCACCTCTACGTCGGCGACTTCTACCCAGACGTGCGTCCGGTCGCTGCGCTCCGCGCGCGAACTCTGCTCGCACTCGGCCGAACCCTCGAAGCGCTCGACTGGGTGCGCGATCGAGCGCTCTCGACCGACGACGAGCTCAGCTATGTCCGCGAGTTCGAGCACATCACCCTGGCGAGAATTCGGATGGCCCAGGCAGTGGGCGACAAAACGGCGGAACCTCTCCGCGACGCGAGTCGGCTGCTCGAGCGACTCCTGGTCGCCGCCAAGGAGGGCGGAAGGCTCGGCAGCGTGATCGAGATCCTGGTACTGCAGGCGCTGGCTCGCAAATCCAGCGGTCAGATTGACTCGGCAGTGACGACACTGCGCGAGGCCGTCGCCCTTGGCGAGCATGAGCTGTACGTTCGAGCTTTTACGAGCAACGGCGCGATCCTGGTGCCCCTCCTGCGAGGGCTCATCAAGGCGCCGGGCGCGCCTCGGCACGCGCGTCGGCTATTGGCCGTCCTCAATAAGTCGAAACCGAATGCCGCATCCTCGCCTGGCTCCGGCACTCGCGAGTTGATCGAGCCACTGAGCGGCCGCGAACTGGATGTGCTGCAACTTCTCGACACCGCTTTGACCGGGCCGGCAATCGCCCGTGAACTCGTGGTTTCGCTCAACACGGTTCGGAGCCATACGAAAAGCATTTTTGCGAAGTTCGGGGTGAACAACCGCCGAGAGGCCGTGTCGCGCGCTCGTGATCTCGGCCTCCTGCCGCGGTCGACCTCCGGTTAATCACCACATGTGGTGATGCTCACTCATCGGGTCAGCTTCTAACTTTTTCATTGTCGGCAACCTCGCCGACACGAACAAGCGGAAGGCCGCAATGAGTGCCGAATCGTCCGACCACGTGTCTCTCCGATACGAGATCCGCGTAGTTGGACACCTCGACCCGCGATGGTCGGCGTGGTTTGAGGGGCTGAGCCTCAGCCTCGAAAATGACGGAACGACTCTAATTTCCGGCCCCATCCCCGATCAGGCCGCCCTTCACGGCGTCCTGCGGCGACTGCGCGACATCGGGCTCACCCTCGTCTCGATCACTCAGATCGATGCAATGGGTCCGGCCGACACCTGAACACCCACAACTCACTCAAAAGGAGCACGACATGACTTCCACCATCACGGCCAAAGAGCGCGTCAAACCCCGTATGGATCGAGCGCGAAAGACCGCCCTCGCCGCGGGAATCTTCTACCTCATCACCTTCGTCAGTTCGATTCCCGCGGTGTTCCTCATCGCACCCGTCCTTAACGACCCGAACTACATCACCGGGTCAGGAGCAGACAGCCAGGTGATCCTCGGCTGCATGCTCGACATCGTCAATGCGGCAACGGCAATCGGCTCCGCCGTGGCACTGTTCTCCCTTCTTCGACGCCACAGTGCCGGCCTCGCTCTCGGTTTTGTGACCTCCCGACTGATGGAGGGCGTCATCGTCATGATTGGTGTCGTCTCCCTGCTCGCGATCGTGACGCTTCGCCAGGCCGGAGCCGCCGATGGCAGCGATGGCACGCTGGTGACCATTGGTCACGCGCTCGTCGCCGTGCGCAACTGGACCTTCCTTCTCGGCCCGAGCCTCGTCCCCGGTATCAACGCGCTGCTGCTGGGCACGATCCTGTACCGGTCGCGACTGGTGCCACGCATCATCCCGCTACTGGGACTGATCGGTGCACCGCTCATCATCGTGTCGGTACTCACCACGGCCTTCGGTGTGAACAGCGGACTGTCGATCTTCTCGAACATCGCGACCGCACCGATTTTCCTGTGGGAGCTGTCGCTCGGCCTCTGGATGACATTCAAGGGCTTCCGCTCAACGCCGCTCACGGATGAGTTCAACGCCTAAGCCCGACCGATCGATGATCGCGGCGATGGATGGGCGGCGTGCCCCCTCGCCGCGATCATCACTGCACACCGCTCTCCGCGACCTCTCACTTACAAAAGGAATGATCATGACAACCTCAACAGTCCCCGCACCGTCCGCTGTTCGCCTGACCGGTCAGCTCGACCCACACCTTTCGCGCTGGCTGTGGCTGGTGAAGATGTTCCTCGCTTTCCCGCACTATGTAGTTCTTGGAGTGCTGTGGATCGCATTCGTTCTCGTCACCGTGGTCGCGGGGGTGTGCATCCTGTTCACTGGTCGCTACCCGCGTCGGCTGTTCGACTTCAACGCCGGCGTGCTCCGCTGGAACTGGCGGGTTGGGTTCTACGTGTATGCGGCGCTCGGGACAGACCGGTACCCGCCGTTCACGCTGGCTCGCGCGGACTACCCGGCCGAGATTGAGGTCGCCTACCCCGCTCGACTGTCCAGGGGCCTCGTGCTGGTCAAGTGGCTGCTGGCCGTACCGCACCTCATCATCGTCGGTCTCATCGTCTCCGACGTCGTGCTCTACCCGTGGAGCGCTGGTAGTGCGGCCCACGCCGCATTCCAACCGGCGTCCGGATACTCGATCATCAACCTGCTTGTCGTTGCGGCCGGAGTCTTCCTGCTCATCACGGGAAAGTATCCCGGCAGCCTGTTTAGCTTTGTGATGGGCGTCAACCGTTGGCTATACCGCGTCCTCGTCTATGTGGCGCTTTTGAGCGACGAGTACCCGCCGTTCCGGTTCGACGGCGGAGCGCACGAGCCCGGTTGTGAAGGCGACAGTGTCGATAGCTAAGGCGGTCCAGTTCAGGCCATCTCGGTGAGCTTCGGAGTTGCGCGAGGTCTCAGAACTCCCGCGACAGCGAAGCCGACCGCGAGCAGCACGGCGACCAACCAGAACGCATTGAGCAGGCCAACCGACTCCGCGAGAAAACCAATGACGGGGGGGCCGCCGAGGTTCGCAAGGTAGCCGATCGATGCAACCACGCTGACCCGGGCGGCCGGATTGGGGCCGCTGTCTGCCGCCGCCGACATCCCCAGCGGGAACCCCATTGACACGCCGACCGACCACAACAGGACCCCGATGAGGGTGATCCATGCCGGCGCGCCCACGATGAAGAGAACCAGCCCGATCACACCGATCGCGGTCGTGAAGCGAACAGCATTGACCCGGCCAACGCGATCGACCAACGGGCCACCGAGGATGCGCGCTCCCGACTCTCCGATTGCAAAAGCGGTAAAGAAGAGTGCGGCCACAGCATCGGTCTGGTGGTGGTCGTCGCGGACCGCGAGCGTCAGCCAGCTGTTTGCCGTGCCTTCACCAAGCTCGACGCCGAGCATCACCACACCGATCAGCAGCAGACGCCAATCCGTCCACCCCCGCAACCAGCCGCGAATTCGCACTCCGACCGGTGCGCGCACAAGTGAGGCGTCCTGCACCACGATGGCAGGAAGAAACCGGACAGCGACCAGGGCCGCAATCGCGAGCACTACTGCCTCGCCGACGAATTGCCATTCGAAAGCAACGTCGAGCGCCGCCGCGGCGGCACCGATTCCTGAGCCCACCACCGCCCCGACCGACCAACCCGCGTGCATGAGAGGCATCAGAGTCTTCCGGGACTCACGTTCAACGGCCGAACCCTGGACATTGATCATCACGTCGAGGCATCCAATGCCGAATCCCACGAAGACGAACCCCACGACTGTGAACACGACCGAACCGAACGCGCCCGCCGCGATGCCGACGGTGGCAAGTCCGATCGAAGCGAGGATGACCACGGACGCTATTACGCGCCGAGCGCCGAGCCACGAGAGGAGTGCGGACGACGCGGCGAGGCCCGCGATCGAACCAACCGTCACACCGGCCAACACCAGCCCGATGACGCCATCACCGAGATGGAGATCGGCGCGAATGCTGGGAAGCCGTGGACCCCAGGCCGAGACCGTAATGCCGCCGAGGGCAAAGAGGACCACGACGGCATTGCGCCATTGGCGCAGTGCTTGGCCGGCTGTCAGGGGTTGGGTGGTCACTCGGGAACAATACCGGGTCGAGTCAGCCCCGAGTCGCGCGATCGTGCACGGTCACTAGGTAGCCGTCGAGGTCCTGGAAGACGAACGTGTTGCCGAACGGGCCGTCAAATGGGGCCTGAACCATAACGGCGCCAGCCGCGGCAACGGTCGCATGAAGAGCCATGGCGTCGGGATCGTGCAGCCAGAGCGCCACCCCGAGTCCCACCTGGCCGGAGTCGAGATCGACGCCGGGACCGGGATCGCGCACCGCGAAAGTTGGCTGCGTATCGAACACGACAGCGTGCGGTGGTGAGAACGGGGCACGGGTGAGCCCGACCACCTGCTCGTAGAAGGCTGCCGCCTTCTCGAGGTCGCGTACTTGCAGGGCGATGAAGTCTGGACCTGTGACGGTCATGCCGGTTCTCCTTGATGTCAGTTTCCTTACATGCCAGAGTATGTCAGGCTACTGACATGGTCAACACCGCTCCGCCGGTCGGGTACGCGCTCAAACACGCGCAGTCGCTTCTTCATCTCCGCATGGAGGAGGCGCTGAAGCCGCTGCACCTGACCGTGTCGCAGTACTCCTGCCTTTTCCGGCTTCGCCGTGAGCCCGGCATCTCCGCCGCGGCGCTCGCGCGAGCCACGTTCGTCACGCGGCAGTCCATGAACGCAATGCTGCAGCAGCTCATCGATCGCGACCTGGTTGCGCGACCGTCCCGAGCACGGACCGGGCGGGCGCTCCCAACGGTGCTGACCGTCGCCGGTGCCGATGCCCTCGATGCCGCCCAGAAGCTCGTGGACGGCGTGGAGCAACGAATGCTGTCCGGCCTGTCTATGGCTGCGAATGACGCACTGGCTCGCGGTCTCGCGTCGTGCATCAACTCACTCGAAGAATGAGTCGTACCGTTGTATCGACGACCAATTGAACGATTGCTGTGGGCATCCCGTTTGTCTCCATGGAGCCTCAGTCTTTCGATGCGGGTCCGCCAAAGAATCAAGGAGATCTGAGATGCCAACAACCGCCACTTCGACACTGCTCTCGGCAGGACCCGTGCTCTTCGCCCCCGAAGTTTCAGCCGACGGCAGCGTCGTGCTGTTCGCCGCGGATGTCGCTCGCGCAACGGTGTTCGCGTTCGAGCTTCCTGCCGAAACGCCAGCGGCCGATGGCGCTGTGGTCAATGTCGACCAGCTCGGGTCGAAGGTCGCTTCCCTGCTCGGAGTCGAAAGAGAGGATGCGGTCATTCGAGGGATGACCGTGCACCCCGTCTCGCACGCGGTCTACCTGTCCGTGGCTCGAGGTCGCGGCGCCGAGGCCGGTGTGGCAGTGGTGCGCGCGGGCACCGACGGGCAACTGGGCATTGTCGAGTTGGACGACCTGCCGGTCACATCCTTCGAACTGGACGACGCCCCGTCGGATGACGAGCAACTGGACGCGTGGCTCGACGGAACCGATCTGAATTCCCAGCCCGTGGAGATCCATGGGGTAACACTAAACATTGCCCGGGTCCCCGCCCAGCGATCGACCATCACCGGACTCGCCTGGGTCGACGGCACACTGTTCGTTGCCGGGTTGAGCAATGAGGAGTTCAGCTCGCGCCTGCGCCAGATCCCGTACCCGTTCGACGGCTCCGCGACGGCGACATCCGTCGAGATCTTCCACGTCGACCACGGGAAGTACGAGACCCAGTCGCCGATCCGCGCGCTGACGGCTTTTGACGGCGGATCGAGCATCCTCGCCAGCTACACCTGCACCCCGGTGGTGCAGTTCTCGATCGACGAACTGCGCGGAGAGGGTCTGGTGCGCGGGCGCACGGTTGCCGAACTTGGTCCGATGAACCAGCCGTTCAGCATTGTTTCGTACGACCGCGACGGAGAAGAGTTCCTTCTGGTCTCGAACACCCGGCACCCGCTCCTGAAAATTCCCGCGGCGGCGGTCGCCGGCCAGGGATCGCTCACCGCGCCGATGTCCGAGCCGGACCACTCCCTCGGCGTCCCGCGCGAGGAACTCGACCACCCCGGTATCACCTGGATGGCGAGCCTCGATCGAGGCGCCGTCGTTGCCGTTCAGCTCGTGGACGGCGACGCGAACCTCCGCACGTTCCGCGCGGCCGACCTCTGACCGTCATTCGGGCGTTCTGGGACGACGACGCGATCGTCCTCCCGGGCTCCGATGATTCCGCCCAGCTGGCGGTGGTACCCGTCGACGCTCTGCACCTTGGGCCGGATCTTGTGGCGACCGCGGGCACCTGGGAGCGCTCGAAAAACGATGCGCGCTTCAGACCGAGATTCCCGGCCGTCGCGGGAACCGAGTTTGCGGTTATCGAGTGGCTCAACGTCGGCGGAGGTAGCTGGCGCGAACTGGTCCGGGTCACGGTTCCCAGCACCGGTCGCGCACCGCGAGCGATTGTCGAATCGATCGACCCCCGCAGCCCTGTGGTGCCGGCCAACCTGCTTCGTTTCGCGGTGACCTTCTCGACTGAGATGGAAGAAGGATCGGCTGCGGGGCACATCCAACTTCTCGACGAGACCGGCGTTGTCATGTCGGGGGCGCTGCTGGAGATGCCGCCGGAACTCTGGGATCGAGAACACCGTCGACTCACGGTGCTACTGGAGCCCGGTCGCATCAAACGCGGCCTGCAGCCTCACGAGCAGGCCGGGCCACCGCTTCGCGAGGGCGGTACCGTGACACTCAACGTCGAAGCTTCCATCCGTGACGCGGGCGGTTCGGCACTCCTCGAGAAGGCCGACCGCACCTACCGGGTTGGACCGCCGATCAGGTCGCGCATCGATCCCCTGCAGTGGGAAGTGGACTGGCCGGAGGCTCCCTCGGAGCCGTTGGTCGTCCGTTTCGATCGGCCGCTCGATCGAGCCCTCGCGCGTCGATACGTTCAGGTGCTCGACGCTCACGGACGCGCAGTGGCGGGTCGGGCAACGCTGGATGACACCGCGGAGCTCTGGATTTTCACCCCCGCCGAAGGGAGCGCGGACCAAGGGAGCTGGATGCTTCGAGTTGACAGTCGCCTGGAGGATGTGGCCGGCAACTCGGTACGGCGAGTGTTCGACCGCGACCTCGACAAGCCTGAGGACGATGGCATCGACGAGCCCGTGGTCATCCTGACCCAGGCAGGAGATATCCGCTCTCAGTAGAGACGCGGGATGATCCTGTACTTCACCTTTGCGGTGTACTCATCCCACAGCTCGCCGTACTTCGCCCGGCACACCTTGTCGTCGTCAGCTTGGCGGCTGACAAAGAGCGCGATGTAGTAGATCGGGTACAGCCAAACCTCCCACACGCCGAAGTAGCCGGCGGCCAGGGCGATGGCAACCGCCTGGAGAGTCTCGCCGAGGTAGTTGATGTGGCGACTGACGCCCCAAAAACCATTGACCAGGAGGCTGTGCTTGCCGTCACTCAACACCTTGGGTGTGATCCACAGGAACTTGGCGTCCGGCGCGGTCTTGAAGAGGTACTTCTGCATGTTCGAGCCACGCGTCAGCACCCAGCCGAAGAGGAACAGGACGCCGAACAGGATCGTCAGCCACACGGGAATGCGGGGATTTGGCAGACCAGCCGTGAACCACAGCGCGACCGTATAGAAGTACGGGTAGAACGCGAGGCAGCCGAATCCGAGCTTGAAGCCGACGCGCTCGGCGATGAAGTCGTACGTCCACAGGTGGACTCGCTCGAAGATCAGATATTCGAAACAGAACCAGGTCAACATCGCGCAAACAAGAAGGAAGCCGGGGTTGACGCTCGTGACGTTCTCGAGGTGGAAGGCGGCGAAGGAGAGGACGTTCAGCTGCAGCATGACCGCGCCGACGAGGTAGAGCCAGACCTTCGCATCCACGAAGCCGTCATTGATCTGCACATCCTTCGACCTGCCGAACCACAGGTCGGCGAAGAAGGATCGGCCGGTCGACGGATACCTCAGAACGATGAACAGCGAGAAGGCCAATCCGATCGCAACCGCACCGATGAGGCCCCACCAGCGGGTTTCATAGAGCCAGACGTACGGGACGAGACGCAAATACCCGAGCGCGAACCACAGCAGGATGCTCGCCACGAGCACGAAGATCCCATTGGTTCGGTATTTCAGAACCTCGCCTGTCGCGTCGCTCTTCACATAGCCGGGACGTCGTTTCGTTGGGATGACCATGTGAAGGAGAGTGATCACCGCATAGGCGATCAGTGGGGTGATGAGACCAAGGAATATCGTCATGAGAGGCCTCCGGTGTTCTTGGACATGATGGCGATCGCGGCTCGTCTACTCAGCGCACGCGTAAGGACGAAGCGGGCGATCTTGTTGACAGCTCCGGGAATGACGATCGGACCCTTTCCCAAAGCGTTCAACGTTTGTTCGGCGACCACTTTCGCATCCAGTGTTCCGGGCGCGGGTTTGGCGCTCTCGGCCTCCTGGTAGCCAGGAGTGAGGATCGCGCCCGCCATGCAGGCAAGCACATCCACTCCCCGAGGCCTCAGCTCCTTCCAGAGGCCTTCAGCCAGAATCGCGTTGAACGATTTCGTTGCCGCGTATGCCGCGATGTTCGGGCTGCCCTGCGACCCGGCAAGCGATGACATCAGCACGATGCCCCCTCGCCCGCGCTCGATCATCGGCGCGGAGAGGAACTTCGTGAGCAGCAGAGGCGCTCGCACGTTGACTTCCGTCGCACGAACCAGTTGATCCTCACTCACGTCTTCGAATCGGCCGATCGGGGCGTATGCCGCATCGTAAACAAGGAGGCCAATGTCGACCTTGAGGTCGTTTAGTCGTTCCTTCACGCTTTCGTAATCGGCCACATCCGCAACGAAGGTGACGACGTCGACGCCGTAGGTTTCCCTCAAACGGGTCGCCGTGGCGTTCAGGCGATCCTCCTGGCGCGCAAGAAGAACCACGTTCAGCCCGCGTTGTGCGATCGCCTCGGCGAACGCCGCGCCCAATCCGTACGAACCGCCAGCCACCAGAGCATACGGCCCGTACGTTTCCCGGAACCGCGTCGTTCTCACAAGGATGACCCTTCCGCCCGCGGGAGACCTCGCGGTCTCTGAATGTGTCCCTCACTTTACTGTTTGTGCCGCGGGTCGCTGATCGGCGATACCTCGTGGTCACGCCCGCGCCACTATCTGTTTACCTGCGACCGCAAGCATGTGGCCCATGCGTTTCTCCCCCGCCCGCCCGATCGTTTTCGCCGTCGCTATCGCGGCACTCACTCTGGGCGGCGTGGTGATCGTTCCTGCGGTCGCGTCCGCTAGCCCGACGGCCAATGTGAAAATCACGGAGTTCGCCTACGGCGGCCAGATCGCGGGATCGAGCGTCGGCGGCGACGGCGAATACGTCGAGGTCACGAACCTCGGCTCTTCCTCCGTGGACATGACGGGATGGTCATATGGCACTGCAGCGGCCCCCGGCACGGTGGCCCTCTCGGGCTTCGGTACCCTCGCGGCGGGCGAGTCGGCGATCATCACCGACGTGACGACGGCCGAGTTCCGCAGCGACTGGGGCCTCACCAATTCGGTCAAGGTGGTGAACGACGGCTCGACGACTCTCAACAAGGGTCCGAAGACGATGTTCCTCTACGACGCGAGCAATGGCACGGTGGACTCGGTCTCGTACGCCTCGGGCTTCCTCCCGGGCAAGGGCGTCTCGGCCTGGGTCGACACGGCGCATGTCGGAGCGGAGGCGGGCACGACCGGCTGGACGATCTCGGCGGCGGGAGATTCCGAGGCGAGTTGGACGAGCGCGACCAACTCTGTCGGCTCGCCGGGCATCTCGACCCTTTCTTCCCAGTCGACGGCCGCGGCCAACGTCAAGATTACCGAGTTCGCCTACGGTGGTCTGGCCACCGGAGCGAACGGAGACGGCGAGTACGTCGAGGTGACGAACGTCGGTCGGACGCCGTCGGACATGACGGGCTGGTCGTACAACACGGCAGCCGCGGCGCCCGGCCCCGTGTCACTAACCAGCCTCGGCACCCTCGCTCCGGGCGAGTCCGCGATCATTACCGATCTCACGGCGGCCGAGTTCCGCACGGAATGGGCCCTCTCCAGCTCGGTGAAGGTTGTGGGCGACGGCGTGACGACTCTCAACAAGGGCCCGAAGACGATGTACCTCTACAACTCGGCCAACACTCTGGCCGACTCGGTCAGCTACGCGTCGGGCTTCCTTTCGGGCAAGGGTGTGTCGGCCTGGGTCGACGCGGCGCATCTCGGTGCAGAGGCCGGCACGACCGGCTGGACGATCTCGGCGGCGGGAGACTCAGAAGCCAGCTGGACGAGCGCGAACGGCGCGATCGGCTCGCCCGGTGCGTCGAGCTTCGGCATCCACGCGGCATCCACCATCCACACCACTCCCGGCGGCGGCACGCCGCCACCACCCTCGACCGACCCGAACTTCGCCGACATCGTGATCAACGAGATCACCTCGGACAATGACAGCATCGGCTTCGCACCCCTGCCGAATATGTCGGACGCGGTCGAGCTGCACAACAAGGGCACCCACACCGTGAGCCTCGATGGGTGGAAGCAGGTGGACAGCGGTGCGGCAACCTCCGCCGCGGTATTCTCGGCCGCGCTGTACGTGAATGGCGTGCTCGCGACGAGCATTCCGGCGGGTGGCTACGGCGTATTCCAGTCGACTGCGGGCCTCAGCAGCGGCGGTGACGCGGTGAAGATCTACACGCCGGATGGCACGCTCGTCGACGAACTCGACTACCTCGCCGGCCAGGCCGGCGTCGATGAGGGCGTCAACACCGACCACACCTACAAGGCTCTCGCGGCGTGTCCGGACGGATCGAACACCTTCCTCGAGGTGTCGAGCG
>JAUZFP010000031.1 GCA_030838475.1 Actinomycetota bacterium | reverse complement strand
CTGTGCGACGTCACGTACGGCACGAACAACGAGTTCGGTTTCGACTACCTCCGCGACAACATGGCGTGGCAGGCGAGCGACATGGTGCAGCGCGCCCACTACTTCGCGATCGTTGACGAGGTCGACTCGATTCTCATCGACGAGGCTCGCACCCCCCTCATCATCTCGGGGCCGGCATCCGGCGAAGCGAACCGCTGGTTCACCGAGTTCGCCAATCTGGCGACCAAGCTCGTGCCCGAGGTCGACTACGAGGTCGACGAGAAGAAGCGCACGGTCGGCGTCCTCGAGCCCGGCATCACCAAGGTCGAGGACTATCTCGGCATCGACAACTTGTACGAATCGGCGAACACGCCGCTCATCTCGTTCCTCAACAACTCGATCCGGGCCGCCGCCCTGTTCAAGCGCGACAAGGACTACGTCGTCATGAACGGCGAGGTACTCATCGTCGACGAGCACACCGGTCGCATCCTGGTCGGCCGTCGCTACAACGAGGGCATCCACCAGGCCATCGAGGCCAAGGAGCACGTCGAGGTCAAGGCGGAGAACCAGACCCTCGCGACCGTTACGCTGCAGAACTACTTCCGCCTCTACGCGAAGCTGGCCGGGATGACCGGAACGGCCGAGACGGAGGCGGCGGAGTTCATGTCGACCTACAAGCTCGGCGTCGTTCCGATCCCGACCAACAAGCCCATGATTCGCAAGGACCAGCCCGATCTCGTCTACAAGAACGAGGAGTCCAAGTTCAACCAGGTCGTCGAGGACATCGTCGAGCGCCACCGCGTCGGCCAGCCGGTGCTCGTCGGAACGACCAGCGTCGAGAAGAGCGAATACCTTTCGAAGATGCTGGCCAAGCGCGACGTCAAGCACGAGGTGCTGAACGCCAAGAACCATGCTCGCGAGGCATCCATCATCGCCCAGGCCGGTCGAGTCGGAGCGGTCACGGTCGCCACCAACATGGCGGGACGTGGCACCGACGTGATGCTCGGCGGCAACGCCGAGTTCCTCGCCGTCGCGGAGATGAACTCGCGCGGCTACAGCCCGATTGATACCCCGGACGAGTACGAGGCCGAATGGGACCGGGTGTTTGACCACGTCAAGCGCATCGTCGCCGATGAGGCCGAGAAGGTCGTGGACGTCGGCGGGCTGTACGTACTCGGCACGGAGCGCCACGAGTCCCGGCGCATCGACAACCAGCTGCGTGGTCGCTCCGGTCGCCAGGGTGACCCAGGCGAGAGCCGCTTCTACCTGTCGCTTCAGGATGATCTGATGCGACTGTTCAACAGCGGCGCGGCCGAGGCGCTCATGGGGCGCAGCGGGGTGCCGGACGACATCGCGATCGAGTCGAAGGTCGTCAGCCGTGCCATTCGCAGCGCGCAGTCGCAGGTCGAGGGGCGCAACGCGGAGATCCGCAAGAACGTCCTGAAGTACGACGACGTCCTCAACCGCCAGCGCGAGGCGATCTACAGCGATCGCCGCCACATCCTCGAGGGCGACGACCTCAAGGACCGGATCGGCCACTTCCTCGAGGACGTCCTCGGCGACGTGCTCGAGTCCCACACCTCGGAGGGTCACAGCGACGAGTGGGACTTCGACGGGCTCTGGACCGAGCTGCGCACGCTGTATCCGATCTCGATCACGATCGACGAGGTGATGTCCGAGGCGGGGAGCCGCGGTCGCGTCACCGAGACATTCCTGACGAGCGAGATCCTCTCCGACGCCAAGCTCGCCTATGAGCGCCGCACCATGGAACTTGGCGAGCCCGCGATGCGCGAGCTCGAGCGTCGCGTGGTGCTGTCGGTCATCGACCGCCGCTGGCGAGACCACCTCTACGAGATGGACTACCTGAAGGACGGCATCGGCCTGCGAGCGATGGCACAGCGCGACCCACTGGTCGAGTACCAGCGCGAGGGCTTTGCGCTGTACCAGCAGATGATGGGGTCGATTCGCGAGGAGTCGGTCGGCTTCCTGTTCAACCTCGAGGTCGAGGTCAGCGGTGGTGATGCCACCGCATCGATCCCTACGGTCGAGGCTCGTGGACTCGGGCAGAGCGGGGCTCCCGCGGAGCGGCTCAGCTACTCGGCCCCGAACGCGGACAACCAGGGTGAAGTCGAGGTGCGCGACCAGCGCGGCCAGCTCGAGCGCGCGGCGACAGCGAAGGCGCAGCAGCAGCAGGCCGAGCAGGCGGCAGCAACTGGACAGCAAGGGCAGCAGCCTCAGCAGCCGCAACAGGGACAGCCGCAGCGCGGTGCCTTCGGCCAGCGCATCGACCCGAATGCTCCTCCGCCCGTCAACCGCGCGGAGCGTCGCGCCCGGGAGCGCGGCAAGAACTAGCCGGCTGCACTTTGTTGACCGCGCGGCCCCTGTAACCCCTGCGCGGTCAACAAACTGCCGCACTGATCGGGCTAGGTCCGCTCTACAGCACGTTGATCGCGGTGGCGCGCCAGCGGGAGTCGAGTCCTTCGAGGCGGATGGCGACGGCTCGGGTACGAACGCGGTTGCGAACGATGACGACGGCTTCGACGACCCCGTCTCGCGGTTCGCAGATGCTCGTCGATCCAATGGCGAAAGACGGCCTGGTCGCCTTTTGCCCCTTCACCTGACGCGCGCGACTCGACAGGACGACCCGCTTCAGCAGGTGGCGGTACACATCGTCGCTGACCCAGCGCGCCAGCTGCTCCAGATCTCGGGCACCGGCGAGCACCTCGATCACGCACCGCGTGAGGTTCTCCAGGAGTGGCGCGGGATCGGGGAGGGCGGCTGTGGATGCGGGTTGCGCTCCAAAGAAGTCGTCCGAGTCGAAGCGGGGCCGAAGCGATCGATCACGGCCCTCTCCCCCGGGCGCCGGTTCTGGTACGGGTGCAGACGTCATATGCACTCCAAGAGTCCCTGATTACGAACGGTCGGTATACCCCCAAACGGGGAGTGATCACACTAAAGCAGAGCGGGCGCGTTTTGGCCACGCCCCCGTGAGGGGGCTGTGGATAAATTCGTCGAGTTTCGCCCGTCCTCCGTAGCGTCGGCGCATGCGCTGGGACAACCTCTTCGACGACCTGGAGAGCCAACTCGAGCAGGAGCTGACCGCGGAAGAGATCGACCTGCAGGCCGAGGAGGAGCGCCTGCGGTTGGCGCGGCTGGGCATCCGCGATCGGGTGCGGGCGCTCGCCGCCGCCACGGCGTCGGATGATCGCCTCCTGCGACTGGTCCTCGCCGACGGCTCGCGCGCCACCGTGTCCCCGGCGACCTTCGGCCGTGACTGGGTGGCCGGCGAGCTGATCGAGGAGTCCGGCCGGCGACCGCAATGCATAGTTGCCCTTGATGCGATCGAAGCAGTGATCCTGTCGCGGAGCCAGGTTGTCCAGAGCCTCGATGCGAGCGTTGCCGAGGAATCCGCCGGCGCGCTTTCCGCTCGGCTCGGCCTTCAGTTTGTCTTGCGCGACCTGTGTCGCCGACGGCAGGCCGTCGACCTCTGGATGCGGGATGGCCGCACGCACGGAACCATCGATCGGGTGGGCCGCGACCACGTCGACCTCGCGGTGCACGAGGTCGGGGAGCCGCGCCGGGAATCCGCAGTCACCGAATACCGGATCGTGCGATTGGGTCAGATCGTCCTCGTGCGACTGTAAGTCGCCGAAAAGCGAGTCAGGGGCGGCGAGCCGGCGACCCGATCGACAGCTCGGGCAGGTTCGCATAGTCGGACTGGTTCCAGAGGCTGAGCCGACGAGCTTCCTCGTACATGGCCTCGATGTAGGACTCGAGTACGGCGCGTTCGATGCGCCAGTGCCCATGCGCTCCGATCTTGATCGCGGGGAGTTCGCCCGATCGAACGAGGGCGTACGCCTGCGAGACCGAGATGTTGAGCACGTCCGCGGTGTCGGAAATGGTGAGGAAGCGGCCGAGTGAGGTCGGGGATTCTGACTCGTTCATGTGTCCGATTATGCGACCGCTGCCGAGCGCCAAACCGGGCTGTGGATAACTTTCCCTGTGAATTCTCGAAGAAAGTGACCATGGGTTACCCCAGCCTGATGAGGAGAAGCAGACATGGCAGCGTCGCGAGAGTCAGAGGATCGAGAGCCGCAGAACCGAGGAGCGACGCCGAAACGTCGCCGCTCCTTCTGGTTCGATCCGCGCTTCGCGATCGGCCTCGTCCTGGTTGTGGTGTCGGTGCTCGGGGTGGATGCGCTCGTCAACGCCGCGAACGCATCTATCGACGTCCTGGCGGCGCGGTCGACCCTCACTCCGGGCCAGCGGGTGCACGCCTCCGATCTCACACCGACCAGCGTCCGGGTGGGCCGCACCGCCGGCCTGTACCTCCGGGCGTCGGACGTTCCCAGCGCTGGGCTGGTCGTGACGAGGTCGGTCGCGGCCGGCGAACTCATTCCGCATACGGCCGTCGGCAGCCAGGCCGGTCGACTCCTCACCTCGGTCGTCGTGACCGCGGATGGGGCGCTCGCCGCCTCGATTGTTCCGGGATCCCGGGTCGACCTCTGGTCGGCCGAGCCCGCGACGGCGACCGACGAGGATGGCGGCAGCGTCGCGCCCGGCTCCTACGCGGCACCGACGGTCCTGGTGTCGTCGGCCATTGTTGTTCGCCTTGTCGATCAGAAGACCCTGGTCGCGTCCAACGGGTCCTCGGTCGAGCTCCTCATGCCGAAGTCGGACACGGCGACGGTGCTCGACGCGATCGCGAACGGCGCCGTCCTCAGCGTCCTGCCGGTCGACCTGCCGCTGGGGCAGTGACCGTGCGGATCGCGTTCGCCCTTCCGCTGGAGGCCGAGGATCGCCTGTCGGCCGAGGCGATCAGGCACGGCCACGAGATCGTCGCCCGCTGTTCGACCGCGCATGAGCTGGCGTCTCGCGTCGACGCGGTGAGCCCGGATGTCGCGATCGTCGCGGCGACAGAGAGACACCTGACCTCGAACCTGGTGTCGGTCTGCGACGACGCGGGGGTGCGGATTCTCGCCCTCGTCGGAAGCGAGATGGATCGTCGGCACGCGAGCTCGCTCGGGCTCCTTGAGTCCGGCGAGCTGGATGCCGACTGGCCCGATCTGGAGAAGGAACTGTCCGTCATTCCGGTCAGATCTGCCGAGCCGGTCGCGCCGAGGCAGGAGGACGCGACATCCGGCACGGTCATCGCGGTGTGGGGTCCGGCTGGCGCACCGGGTCGCACGACGGTCGCGATCAATGTCGCGGCCGAGCTGGCCGCCGCGGGACACTCCGTCGCACTCGCGGATGTCGACACCTACAGCGGCTCGATTGCACCCGCCCTGGGCATGCTGGATGAGGCGCCCGGCTTCGCGGCCGCCTGCAGACTTGCGGGCGTCGACGGCCTCACTCGAGCTGAGCTGGAACGGATCGGCCAGCGCTATGGCTCCGGTCGCTCCAGCTTCTGGGTCCTCACCGGGATCGGGCGCCCGAGTCGCTGGCCGGAGTTATCCGCCCCGCGGGTCGCGACCACCCTGCAGCAGTGTCGGCAGTGGGTGGACTTCACGGTCGTCGACACGGGATTCAGCCTCGAACACGACGAGGAGATTTCGAGTGACCTGTTCGCGCCGAGGCGCAATGCCGCGAGTATCACCGCGCTACGCGAGGCCGATCGGGTGATCGCCGTGGGCGCCGCCGACCCGGTCGGCCTGTCGCGTTTCCTTCGCGCCCATGTCGACCTGGTCGAGACGATTGCCGAGGGTCGCGTCATTGTCGTAATGAACAAGCTTCGTGCGAGTGCGATCGGGCTTAACCCGATCGGTCAGGTCACCCAGACGCTGTCCCGGTTTGGCGGGATCGAGTCGGCCGCGATGATCCCCTACGACGCGCAGGCGCTGGATGCGGCCATCCTGAGCGCACGCACGCTCGCGGATGCCGCACCAAGGTCACCGGCCCGCGTCGCGATACGCGATCTGGTGCAGACTCGTCTGCTGCGGGCCACTGCGGGTAAGGCTCGCGCGCGCACTCTGAAAGCGCTGCGCGCCTAACGCCTCGACCGGGTAGACCGCCTAGTACGCTGGGCCCGCCCGCCACTACCCACCATTGGGGAGAGCTGTGACGCATTACGTGCCCCATGAGCCTTCTCGGTGGACGCGCATCCTCATCACCGTTTTCACTGTCCTTGCCCCGACCGTCGTCATCGTCGCCTGGCGGTTTCATTTCGATGCGAATTTCGATCACACGTTTGACGAACTACCCCTTCGGGCATACATCCCGATCGCGTTCATGACCACGTCGATCGGACTGGGGGTCCCGATCGTGGTGCTGGTGCACTCGCTGATCGTGAACGCTCGCAATCGCGGTCGGCGCGGGCCCTTCCGCGGCATCGTCTCGGGTGGGCTCAGCCTGCTTGTCGCGCTGCCGATGCTGTTCGACGCCGTTCCGCTGCTCATCTACGAGATCGACCTGGGCCACGCACCCAGCGCGGAGGAGACGTCCGTTTCGAGCTCGACCCTTCTCGCGAAGGCGAAGTCGTTCGAGGATGAGACGGCGGCGCAGGTCAACGAGCAGATTATTCGACGCGACCCGGCGAGGACCTTCGTGTGCGAACTCTCCAATGGGCACGACGGCCACGGGTACAGTGTTCCGGTGCGGATGACGGCGCCGCCAACGCAGGCCGCGATCGCAGGCATCCTGAGTTACTGGAAATCTCTGGGATACACGGTCGAACACGAGGAATTTCGTTACAGCGCGAACCCCGTTCACCAGCTCGCGCCGGCGCTCGTCGTCACGCCCCAGGTGTTCGAGATCACCGTGACGACGAGTTGCGTCGTCCACTGAGCGGCTAGCCTTGTCGGGTGTCAACCCTCTCGGACCTCGTGCTCGCCCAGGGCCGCTCCGACGAGGCGGATGTCGAGTGGCTGCACCTCCTCGTCGGGGACTGGCAGCTGCTGGCCGACCTTGCCTTTGCCGACATCGTGCTGTGGGTGCCGAGCGCGGACGACAGTTTCGTCGCCGTAGCGCACGCACGGCCGTCGGGTTCGGCGACACTCTTCTATCGCGACTTTGTCGGCCAGACCGTAAAGCCGGAGTGGGCCGTGCAGGTCACCGAGGCATTTGAGACGACGAGGATCATCGACTCCACGGCCCCGACCTGGTATGAGGAGACGCCGACACGGGTGCGGGCTGTTCCGGTCATGCGGCGGATCGCGCCGAGCGGAAAAGAGACGACGGACGCCCCGATCGCGGTCATCACCCGCCACACCAACCTGAGCGAGGCGCGCACACCGTCACGCCAGGAGCTCACCTTCATCGAATGCGCGAACGACCTGTTCGAGATGATCGCGACCGGAGACTTCCCCGACCTTGGGGCGCCGGCCGGTCCGCGCCGTGGCGCTCCCCGGGCGTCCGACGGTCTCATCCGTCTCGACATCGACGGAACAGCGACCTTCGCCAGCCCGAACGCGCTCTCGGCCTTCAACCGGATGGGCTTCGCCGGTGAGCTCGAGGGGGAGTCCCTCGCCGAGGTCACCACGGAGCTGCTCGTCGACCGCAACTATGCCGTGGATGAGTCACTGCCGCTCGTGGTCACCGGTCGCGCGCCGTGGCGCACCGATATCGAGGCGAGGGGCGTCACCGTGTCGCTGCGGGCCATCCCCATCCGCAACAAGGGGGAGCGCATCGGCGCCATCATCCTCTGCCGGGATGTGACGGAGATGCGCCACCAGGAGCGGGAGCTCATTACCAAGGACGCGACGATTCGCGAGATCCACCATCGCGTCAAAAACAACCTGCAGACGGTGGCGTCCCTGCTTCGCATCCAGGCCCGCAGAACGCACAACGACGTCGCCCGGGATGCGCTGGGCCAGGCGATGAGGCGTGTCGCCGCGATCGCCGTCGTGCACGACACCCTCAGCGAGGGGCTCAGCCAGAACGTCGATTTCGATGCCGTGTTCGATCGGGTGCTGCTGTTGGTCGCAGAGGTGGCATCCAGTCACAACACAACGGTGCATCCGAAGTTCACGGGAAGCTTCGGCGTGCTGCCGAGCGAGTATGCGACGCCACTCGCGCTCGCCCTCACGGAGCTGGTCACCAACGCGGTCGAGCACGGACTCGCGGGCCGCGATGGCGAGGTCGCGATCAGCGCCAAGCGCAACGACAAGGAGTTGCGCGTTCGCGTGCGCGACAACGGCGTCGGTCTGCCGGAGGGCCAGGTGGGGGCCGGTCTCGGAACTCAGATCGTCCGCACCCTCATCCAAGGTGAACTCGGCGGCGTCATCGACTGGCACACACTCGTCGGCAGCGGAACGGAAGTCACGATCGACATCCCGCTTAACTGGATTGCGAAGGACGAGGTTCGCTAGCTGGTCGCCAACAGACGTTCAAGCCGTGAGGCGATCTTGCCGTTCCAGCCACTGCCGAGGACCTGCTTCGTGAAGGCCTGTCCGGGATCCGTTTCGTCGAATCCGTCGTGGGTGAGAAACAGGCGAGTTCCTCGTCCCTCCCGCTCGAGGCGCCACGTCACGGTTGAGACGAGGTTGCCCCCGTGCCAGGAGATGCGCAGTTCGCTCTCGGGATCGAGCGCGAGAACCTCGCACCGGATGATGCCGTCGAAACCGTGATCGGGCACGGCGTCGGTCTCGAAGGTGAACCGGTGACCGACTACTGGCGCGAAATCGTTGGGCATCAACCAGAGCGCCAGCAGCGACGGATCGGTGAGGGCGTTCCATACCTTCGCGGGGGGATGCGGAAGGAACGAGTCCGTGGCGATTGAGCTCACTCCTGGCCATCCAGCACGTCGCGAAGCGCTCGAAGCCTCGTGTTCCAGAATTGCTCGTATGCGCCGAGCCAGCTCTCGACCGCGACCAACGGATCCGGTGTCAGGCGATAGAGGTTCTCCCGACCGAGGCGACGCTCCGCCACGAGGCCTGCGTCGAGTAGTAGCCGGAGGTGTTGAGAGGTCGCGGGCCGGCTGGAATCGAAGCGTTCGGCAAGCGTGCGAACGGGTAGTTCGCCCACCCGCAGGGCATCCAGAAGTTCGCGTCGAGCGGGATGCGCGATCGCCTGGAACACGTCGACGCTAGGCACGGGGCGCCGACGCCTGGAGGACTATCCCGTTTCCGTCGGGGTCATCGAACTGCACGAATCGGCCCCACGGGGCATCCTCGATCCCGCCCGCGATGCGCACACCGAGTGCGGTGAGCCGCTCGACGTCCTGCGCGAGATTGTCGGTCTCGAGCACTGTTCCCTTGAGGGAGCCCGCGGGCATGGTGGGGAACCACGTGACCAGCGTCAGAGCGGTCTGGCCACCGGCGGGTTTGACCATGACCCAGCGCATGTCCGGCCCGAGCTGCGTGTCCATAACGAGCTCGAAGCCCAGAGTGTCAACGTAGAAGTCGCGGGCGCGGTCCTGGTCCGAAACGGGCACGGAAAAAAGCTGCACATTTGTGATCGTCATGCACCCATATTGGTAAGCAAATGCTTACGTGTCAATATGACAGCGTAAAAGAACTACGAGGCGCGACGTGCCCGTGCGGCGCGACGCTTCAGCGCGCGTCGCTCGTCCTCGCTCAGACCGCCCCAGACGCCGGAGTCCTGCGACGTCTCGAGTGCGTACTGGAGGCACATTTCGGTTACGGAGCAGCGCGCGCAAACGGCCTTCGCCTTGTCGATCTGGTCGACAGCCGGTCCTGTGTTGCCGACCGGGAAGAACAGTTCCGGGTCTGCGGTGAGACAGGCGGCTTTGTCACGCCAATCCATAGTGGTGCTCCTTTAGTGGTGCGCGCCTGAGAGAGCGGCGCTATGAGACAAGGGTCGACGACCTGAGAATCGGGAGAGGAAAAAAACTTGCCGGGACTCGCTCACAACCCTGTGAGCGTCAAATCAACCTCACATAGGCTCTCACATGACCTAAGTCAAATCAATAGCTTTGTATGGGATGTAGCTGTGAGTGGAACCCGCAAACCGGCGCTGCTGTACGTACTTTCGGCGTTAATCCTCCTCGAAGGTGTCGCTGTGGCCATCGCGGCGATTTATCTCGTCGTCGAGATATTTGCTGCGCCAACGGCATCGGTCGCTACCGCGATCGCTCTCGCTGTCGTGGTGGCGATCGCCGCGGTTGCCCTCGGCCTTCTTGCTCGCGGTGTGCTGCGAGCCCGCCCATGGATACGCGGGGCGACCGTCTGCATCGCTGTACTCCAGCTGTTGGTCGCCTACAGCATCCTGATTACGAAGGAGCCGACGCTCGGCTGGGTGCTCGCCGTTCCGGCTGTCGCCCTGCTGGTGCTGGTTTTCAGTTCACCGATCACCCGAGCAACCGCACGCGAGGCGCGCGACAATGAGGACGAGCGAACCTTCTAGTCGAGTCCGAGCTCTCGGCGCAGGCGCGCGACGTGCCCGGTGGCCTTCACGTTGTATAGCGGAAGGACGATCTTGCCGTCCGGGCTCACGACGAAGGTGGACCGGAGGGTTCCGGTCACCGTCTTGCCGTAGAGCAGCTTCTCGCCGTAGGCCCCGTACGCGTTGTGCACCGTGAGGTCGGGGTCGCTGAGCAGCGGAAAGTTGAGTCCCTGCTCGCTCTGGAAGGTCTTGAGATCGGCCAGGTTGTCTTTGGAGACGCCGAGCACCTGGTATCCGGCCGACTTCAGCGAGTTGATGTTGTCGCGAAAATCGCACGCCTCGGTCGTGCAGCCCGGCGTGGATGCGGCTGGATAGAAGTAGACGATCGTGTTCTTTCCGGCGAAGTCGGCGAGAGAAACGGATGCGCCGTCCTGGTCGCGAAGGGTGAAGGCCGGGGCGATGTCGCCGGCTTCGAGGTGCGTGCCGGTCATGGCTTCTCCTTGTATTTTGCTGCCTCCTCTCATGCTAATCTTGCTTCTCGGCCCGGAACTTCGGGCGACGCACCTCTAGCTCAATTGGCAGAGCAACTGACTCTTAATCAGTGGGTTCCGGGTTCAAGTCCCGGGGGGTGCACCACAATCCGAGCCCGACTGGCTAGTCGGGCAGTTCGCGAAGGTCCACCGTCCGGTCGCCGCCGGCATCGCCGGTATTGACCGTGCCCTGTAGCTCGACCATGATCACGGCCGTCTCCTCGACGGCGAGCGGGCAGTGTTCGACGCCCTTCGGAACTACGAAGATGTCGTTCGGCGCGAGCACCACATCACGATCGCGCAGTTGGAGCGTCAACGATCCCGAGACGACGAGGAACAGCTCGTCGGATTCGGGATGCGCGTGCCACACGAACTCGCCGAGAAGCTTCGCGACCTTGACGTCGGAGTCGTTGACGCTGACGAGGCGGTGCGGCTGCCACACCTCGGTAATCGAGTCGAGCGCAGCCTGGACATTGACGGCGTCGGTGGTCATGCCACCACCGTAGCGCTGCCAGAGATTATCAGGCGGACTTGGCAGCAGCCCGCCGCATCATCGCCGCATTGATGGGCAGCCACACCGCAATTCCGAAGACGATGAACGCGAGCGGAACGTGAACGCCGATGAGCCAGTCCTGATGGTTGTCCGAGATCTGGTGGCCGATGAGCGTCTGGACCACGACCAGGACGAACAGCACAATGGTGCCCACGAGGAGCGCCCGGCTGGTCTTGCGCAGCGCCACGATCGTAAAAATCATGGTCGCGAGCGCGAGCACGGCGACGACGTCAGCCACGATGTCGTGTGCGTCGATCCATCCGCCGCGATGCTTCTGGGAGACAAATTCGCCGGCGGTTATCGCCTGCACGAAAATGGCCAGGGACGTGAGCCCGGTGAGGGCGGAAAACCACTTGAGGGTGGACGGTGACGTCGTTGACATTTGGTCATCCTTTCGTCTGTATTTCTGACGCTAACACGGAGCTGGCAGGCTTAAGCTGCCCCAGTGACCGATATCCCGCTGATCGGCCCCGTCGCCCCGCCCGACTTTCACGTGATGACCTACAACATCCGTCGGCGGATGCGGCGACTCATGCCTCACAGCCCCGATCGCTGGGATCGTCGCCGCTCACTCATCGAGCGGCTGCTGGAGGCGGAGCAGCCCTGCATTCTTGGCGTTCAGGAGGCGTTGCCCGACCAGGCGCGATTTGTGCGCCGCGCTCTCGGCGACAGCTACCGGTTGCTCGGCTACGGCCGAAATTCCAACAAGCGGGGTGAGGGATGCCCGCTCTTCTTCGATCGCGACCGGCTCGAGCTTCTCGGATGGCGGCAGACGGCGTTGTCCGGGACGCCAGATATCCCCGGATCCACCACCTGGGGCAATCCGACTCCGCGGGTCGTTGTTGCCGCAACATTCCGTGGGCGTGCGACGGGGGTCGAGTTCCGGGTGCTCAACACGCACTTCGACCAGTTCTCGCGACGGTCGAGGATGCACTCCGCCGAGGAAATCCTGAGGCTCGTCGCGCAGTCCTCGCTCCCGACGATCGTCACCGGCGATTTCAACGCCGACGATGACTCACTGGTGCACGAGGCGATCACGGGGTCGGGCAGACTGCTGGACACCTGGGACACCGCGCGGGAGCGGGTGACGGAATCGTGGGGGAGCTTCGCCAACTACGGGCTACCGAAGCTCGAACGCAAGCGCATCGACTGGATACTGGCCACGCCGACGGTCACCGTGGCGCGTGCCGCAATCAACGTCACCCGGTACGACGGCCGGTGGCCGTCCGATCACGCGCCGGTGCAAGCCGTCGTGCACTTTGGGAAACCTAAGTAGTACTCACCCATATCGCCGAACCCCCCGGCGTGGAACTCTCGTCCTGCACCGAGACGACTCGGGCACCCGATGGCAGCAGATATGGACGATGACATGACAAAGCCCCTCTCGACCCTGGCGAGTGCCGGCATCCTGCTCGGAGCGATTGCGCTCCTGGCGCTGAGCCTCGGCGGGTGCAGCGCCATCGCGGGCGCGGCGGCGGGTGGGCACAGCCCGCAGTCCTCCAAGACTGGCGCGGCGGATGCCGGCGGCTCGAAGGACGCATTCACCCTGTCGATCGGCGACTGCTTCAACAACCCAACCAGCGACATTGTGACTGACGTCGACACCGTCGCCTGCACCGCACCGCACGACTTCGAGGATTACCACCACTTCCCTCTCACCTTCGCGTCCTACCCCGGCGAGAAGGCCATCACGGACAAGGCGGATTCCGTGTGCGGAGGAGACGCGTTCACTGCGTTCGACGGCGTCGACTACGAGTCCTCTGAGCTCGGGCTCACCTACCTGTATCCGACCGCGGAGAGCTGGCAGGCCGGGGACCGGATGGTTGACTGTGTCGTCGCGGCGGAGGCGGGAAAATCGACCGGCTCCTACCGCGGCACGTCCAAGTAGCGGGTGTCGCCGACGGCCGCGTCACGATACGCGCGTCGGCAGCGATCCGCAACGAGTAGACCGGGGTCGGAGCGCGAGACATCGTTAAATCATGAGAATTGTGTCGTACTCGGGGGAGTCGGTCGTGACGACCGATGGAGTCGGCGAGGCCGTGGTTGATTACGCGCGCGCACTCATCGCGGACCATTCCGCGGACGTCGTCGACATCCCGATCCTCTTTGAAGACGGGGAGCTGACCGCGAGCCTGGTTCTCGGGCCGGCGAGCCAGCTCATCGTCGTGCCCGCGCACGAGGTCGATGTCGAACTTCGGGATGAAATGACCATCGCCCGGCTGCGCGCCAAGACCGCCGCCCTCGGGCCGCACACGGTTGTGCCGAGCGAATCCGAGACGCCGGATACTGCGGCAATGGCCTTCGACTTCCTCTAGGCGGACACGAGACTTCCGATTCGCTTGGCGAGACGATGTGACGGTGCCTCCACGAACCGATTGAAGAGCCAGGCCACCATCAGGCTGATTGGGATGCCCGCGAGCGCAACAAGTCCCCAGTTTCGATCGCCGAACAGGTAGACCAGCGCGACCAGGATCGGAAGGTGGGTGAGGTACAGGCTGAACGACACCTTGCCGAGCCACCGCGGCGCGCGGGCGGAGAGCGCCGAGCGCGCGGGGCGAAACGCGATCGCGCAGAGCACGAGTCCCGCGGCGCCGACTGGCGTGAGGCACCCGAGCGCGTCGCTCGCCAGTGTGCCCGCGGGGATGACCGGCCTCAGCATCCAGCTCGTGACGATCGCGAGAAGTGAGGCACCAAGGACCACCCAACCGAGACCGCCGCGGCTCGCGCGTTGCCGACCGGCCCAGGAACGGAGGGTCTCGAGATTGACCGCGATGAGGGTTCCGAGGAAGAACACCGGCAGGTAGAGCAGTGCGTCAATGTCGGTCACCTTCCCGACGAAGGTCAGCGCCACGCACACGATGGCAGTGGGAAGCCAGAACCGACGGAGCAGTACCGCGAGGAGCAGGAAGACCGGAAGCGCGAGCGAGAAGATTACTTCCCAGGTCAGTGACCACAACACACTGTTGCTTGAGAAGGACTTGCGGAGCAGCCCCGCCTCGCTGAACAGCAGGCCGAGGGATGCTTTTGTGCCGTTGGTGCGCTCGACCCACGAGCCCTCGGTCACCGAACTCGCGGGATGCGGCGTGACCGCAATCAGGATCCCTGCGAACACCAGCGATGCCCAGACGGGCAGGTACAAGCGCACGAGGCGCGCGCAAAAGAAGCCGAGCCACGCCCTTGCCCCCTTTACCCCGTTCGCGAGCAACGGGAGCGGAACGACCACGCCGCTCAGGACGAAGAAGACGAGCACGGCTTCCGATCCGGCAGAGAGCAGCTTGATCGGAGTCGCCGATATGAACCACCAGAACGAGCCGGGGACCCACGCGTGCACGGTGGGTTCGATGAATGGACGCGCGATTTGGTAGATGTGGTGAAAGACGACCACCAGTGCGGCGATCCCCCTCAACCCGTCGAGGGCGATGAGCCGGCCGGAAAATAGTCCGCCTCTGACGGAGAGCGCCTTCCGGTGCTCTGAAACAATCACCACCATTTCATGCAATCAGCATTCCGCCGCAAGCGCACGTGAACGTGTGGATAACTTTCTCGCAAATAACTATAAGACGCATAGTCTCTAGGCTCACATGGTCGAGGCACCGATGCCCGGCCAGGAGAAAAGGAGATTGCAATGCCCAATTTGAGATTCAGAGTCGCGCGCCGGGGAGCCCTTGGCCTCTTGAGCGCTGTTACCGGGATCGCCCTGGCCGCAGGTATTTCTGGCCCGGCGTCCGCAGTTGCACCGCCGCCCACCACGCCGCCGCCGGCCGCGGTCGCATTCGAGACGCAGACGTCGATCGGCGCGCCAACGTCGCCAGCCGCATCGTCCGGTCTCGGTACTCATTTCGTGACGCCGGCCGCTCTCGCAGGCAAGCGCCAGACCTTCACCCGCGGCAGCTCGCTGGCCTGGAGCTCCGACACGTTCGAGTGGTACTGGAATGGGGCCGCGATGAGTTCGAGCACCGCCTACCAGGCCGACGGGTACGTGTTTCCCAACACAGTGACCCTGCTCGGGGTGAAGCGAACGCTCGCCGTTGCGTCTGAGCACCTGTGGCACGGCACCGCCAGCATCGGCGCCGGAGTCGTCACGCCGTGGGGTGCGGTCAACGTCTACACGACGACCATCACCGACAACTTCACGCTGAAGCCCGGCAGCCTCACCCACACCAACTGATTCGATCGACCCAAGGAATAACCCCGTGATTGAAATCGACAACGTCAGCATTGCCCTGCGCGGCAGGCCGGTGCTCGACCACTGCTTCGCAACCGTTCGTGCCGACACCATGACCCACCTCGTCGGCGCCAACGGCTCGGGCAAGACGACGCTGATCCGAGCGATCGCGGGTATTCAGCGCTACTCGGGCAGCATCCGCTTTGATGGCGCGGATGTTGCCCGGGTTCGCTCCGAGTTGTATGTCTGCTTCGACGACGCACCGCTGTTGCCGTATCTGAACGGTTTCGACAACATCCGGACGCTGCTCGGTCGAGCACTTCCGCACAAGGCAATCTCGGCCGTGGCGCCCGCGATCGCCGACGATGAACTCCTGCGGATGCGTGCCCGCAGGCTCAGCCACGGGCAGCGCAAACGGCTTCACCTCGTCGCCGCACTCGCCAGTCGGGCCCGCTATCTCATCTTCGACGAAGCCCTGAACGGTGTTGATGCAACGACGATCGCGGAGGTTTCGAGCCTCTTGCGAAACCGCGCGGCGGGCGAGACCGTCCTTTTCACCGGCCACCACGACGAGGCATACGGTGACGTCGATGCACGGCGCGTCGATATCGTCGACCGTCACCTCGTCGCAACCGACGACATTGCGGACGGGATCACAGCGTGAGCGCGCCGACGTTGGTGTCCGCCCTCGGGTCCGGCGTCCGACTCGAGGTTCGCCTCCTCTGGCGAGGCCTGGTGCTGCCGATCTGCCTCGCCGTCTGCGCCCTGTTCGCGGTAGCGAACGTCGGCAATCAGGTGGATGCCGTGCACTCCGACTTCGCCCTCGTCCAACACACCCGCGCAGAGTACCAGGCCAACGGAATGGACTTCGAGGCCGACCTGCGCAAGCCCGCACACGTGGTGACCAAGGGAAACGAACAGTCGGTGACCAACCTCGCCCGCTATGACTATGACACCATGGCGGCCTCCATCATCGCCCTGTCGCCGGCCAGCACCATTGCCGAGAGCCTCAAGTACTTCAACTTCATCTTCTTCCCGGTGATCTTCTTCCTGGTGGGCCTGTGGATGTCCACGGTGCAGCGTCGATATTCGATCGAAAAGAGCAGGCTCTCGCGTTCCGGCACGGTCCGCGTCGTCGCGGCACGGCAACTAACCATGCTGATCGTCGCAGCTGGCGCGGTCGTCACCGTCTTCGTGGTGGAGGCGATCGGGCGCGCCATCGCGTGCGGCGCCGTGTCGGCGTCGCTGCCGTTCGCCGATTACCCGCCACTCTCGCCGCCGACAGCCAAGGACGGCTGGGCGCAATGGGGCGTCCTGCTCCTGGTCGTCGCCTTCTTCGGTGGCGCCGGCATCCTCGTTGGCGCGACGATCGGCGTGTTTGCCGTGCCCGCCGTCGTGTTCATCATTTGGGATCTCGTGGTTCCCTTTCTCGGGCCGGGTGACCCGCGAGACTGGTTTGTCGTGCTCGGGCACGCCGCATTCGACTACAGCAGCGGGTTTCAACTGGCGCCGGCCGTGCCCGTCGCCGTGCCGATCGCGCTCGGGGCGTCGCTGGCCGGTGCGGTCGGTCTCCTCGCTCTCGGCTACGTTGGCATCAGGATAAGGAACCCCTTGGCGACCTAGTCGCCCCGGTCGTGAGAGGCAGGGCGCTCGTGGGTCGATTCACCGACGCGGATGTGCCCGACCAGTCGGGTCGCACCGCACTCGTCACCGGAGCGACCGGCGGGCTTGGCCTTCGAGTGGCCGAGGTACTGGCATCACGCGGCGCGCGCGTGCTGGTCGGCAGCCGGAACCCCGAGCGCGGCGCGAACGCGCTCGAACGAGTCGCCGCGGTTGCCACCGGTACGGCACCCGAGCTCGTCGACCTCGACCTCGCCAGCCTCCAATCGGTTCGCGCCGCAGCGGCAGAGGTCCGGGACCGAACTGATGATCGACTCGACCTGCTCATCAACAACGGCGGAATCATGGCCCCGCCGCTCGCCTTCTCGGTGGACGGTTTCGAGTCGCAGTGGGCCACGAACGTCCTGGGGCCGGCAGCACTCACGTGGCTGCTGTTGCCCGCGATCGAGACCACCCCTGGCAGCCGGGTTGTATTCGTCAGCAGCACCCGACACCTCGGCGCGGGGTTTGACGAGGAGCGGATGTTGGCCGACGTCCGGGGTGAGGACTACCGCGGGTTCGACTACTACGGTCGAACGAAGCTCGCCGACCTGCTGCTCTCCCACGATCTCGAACGACACTTCCGGCGCGGCACCTCGGGTGCGATCAGCGTCGCAGCCCATCCCGGCTTCACCGCGACCGGGATCGTCGGCAGCGGGTTCGCAGCACTGCCGGGGATCGTGCGGCCGATCGCGAACTGGGGGATGGCCGCGCTCGGCCAGCCGGTAGCGATCGGAGCGCTCCCGATCCTGTTCGCGGCGACCGCGCCGGGTGTAAACGGCGACGACTATTTCGGACCGCGCTCGCTCGGCGGGTTGCGCGGCTATCCGGGACCCGCGCGCCGGTCGTCGACATCAGAGAACGACGCGCTCGCAGAAATTCTGCGGCGCGTCGTCTCCGAGCAGACCGGCGTCCCAGCGCCGGCCTAGATCTACTTCGCCGCGGGCTTCTTCCCGTCTCCGAAGACTTCCGTCTCCATGGCGTCATAACCCTCGGCCTGCGGGTCGCCGTGCAGGCCCTTGCTGATCGCGAACTCCTCCTCCGGCGAGAGCACCAGGCGCTTGCGCCAGACGGCGCCGAACAGGATGATTCCGACGATGTAGACGACCGCGATCGCCGCGATGGCGATCTGGTAGCCGGGGTTGAACAGGAAGGCGATGAAGATGGCCAGCGAGATGACGCCCGCAATGACGGCGCCGACGATACCGGTCGGGCTCTTGTACGGGCGCTTGGCATTCGGGAACTTCCTACGCAGCACGATGAACGAGATCATCTGCATCAGGTAAGAGACGACAGCTCCCCAGATCGCGATGTTGAGGACGATCGACCCCGCGATCACGTTCGCGGTGCCACCGCTTGCTGCCGCCCGATCGACGATGATCAACAGGACGAATCCGATGACCGCGCCAATGACGAGCGCCAGAACGGGCGTCTGACGCTTGCCCGTGAGGGACAACCATTTCGGGTAGTAACCGGCACGCGACAGCGAGTACAGATTGCGGCCGTAGGCGTACATGATGCCCTGCAGTGATGCCAGCAGGCCGATCAGAGCGAAGATCGCGAGCACGCCGGCCAGGCTCTTCGGCACCATGAGCGCGAAGCCGTCGAGCAGGGGCTGTCCCGACTTCTGAATCTCGTGGGCTCCATTCACGCCGGTGTTCACCACGAAGATGACAACCGCCGCGATGAGAAGCGTAACGAGGGCGACGATCCCGGCACGCGGGATGTCCCTCTGGGGGTTCTTCGTCTCCTCCGCCGCGAGCGGTAATTCTTCAATGCCAAGGAAGAACCACATCGCGAAAGGAATGACGAGGAGGACCGGGCCGAAGCCGTGTGGCAGGAATGTCGTGTTACCGGCGGTCGCCTTGACGTCCCAAAGCTTGTCGAGGTTGAACGTTCCGGTCGAGAAGGCGACGATGACGAACACCGCCAAGATCGCAAGGGACAGTATCGAGACGATGATCGCGAGCCGGAAACCGATTGACGCTCCGAGCCCGTTGACCAGTACGAACACCGCATAGAGCACCGCCCAGGTAATCCAGGTCAGCGCGACTGAGCTCTGAAGTCCGAAGAAGTCGTTCAAGGCGCTGTCCGCGTATTGGGCGGCAAAGTACACGACGACCGCGGTGGTGACGACGTATTCGATCGACTCTGCCAGCCCGGTGATGAATCCGCCGAACGGCCCAAGGGCGGCTCGGGAGAAGGAGTATGCACCGCCGGTGTGCGGCAACGCTGCCGCCATCTCTCCGATGGAGAAGAGCATGGTGAAGTACATGACGACGACGATGACGACCGCGATCGCCATGCCGCCGAAGCCCGCGGTATCGGTCCCGAGGTTCCAGCCAGAGAACTCGCCAGAGATGACGGCGGCGACGCCGAGGCCCCAGATTCCCCAGAAGCCGGCGCTGCGCTTCAGGGTACGTTTCTCGAAGTAACCCGCCTCCGTTTTCTGGTATTTCACACCAGCGACGATGTTTTCGGCCATCCAGTCCTCCAAAATCTGTGAATTACGGGTGATGGAGCGCGCAGGGAAAGGCGACCATCTTTATCGACAGAGCATGGCGTCTATTGGTACCTGATGTCTACCTTTGGATGTAAACAATGCGTTACCAACCCGGCATCCACCGGATTGACTGCTGTGGTGTAATGGTCGGGTTGATGCCTCGACGACGAGAGGGAACCATGTCAGGAACCACCGCACCGCCCAACACCGGAATGCTGACCGTCGCCGAACTCACCAAACTTGTGGCGGATCGCGAGGTCGACACCGTCATCATCGCGTTCACCGACATGCAGGGTCGGCTCGTCGGCAAGCGCGCATCCGCCCGCCTGTTCCTCGAGGACCTCGCCGAGCACGGCGCGGAGTGCTGCAACTACCTGCTTGCTGTTGACGTCGAGATGAACACGGTTGACGGCTACCCGATGTCGTCCTGGGAGACCGGCTACGGCGACATGGTCATGAACCCCGACCTCGACACCCTGCGCATCATCCCGTGGCTCCCGGCGACCGCGCTCGTGATGGCCAACCTCAGTAAGACGGATTCGACTCCGGTCATCCAGAGTCCGCGCGAGATCCTGAAGACCCAGATCGCCCGTCTCGCGGAGCGCGGACTCGTTCCTTTCGTCGGCACCGAGCTCGAGTTCATCGTCTTCGACAACACCTACCGGGACGCCTGGGCCAAGGGCTACAAGGGACTCACACCCGCGAGCGACTACAACATCGACTACGCGATCCTCGCCTCCACCCGCATGGAGCCGCTGCTGCGCGACATCCGCAACGGGATGGACGGCGCGGGCATGTACTGCGAGGGCGTCAAGGGCGAGTGCAACCTCGGTCAGCAGGAGATCGCGTTCCGCTACACCGGCGCACTCGAGACCTGCGACAACCACTCCATCTATAAGAACGGCGCGAAGGAAATCGCCGACCAGCACGGCAAGGCGCTGACGTTCATGGCCAAGTTCAACGAGCGCGAGGGCAACAGCTGCCACATCCACCTCAGCGTGCGCGGCGACAAGGGCGACGCGGTCATGGCGGGGGATGGTCCGTACGGCTTCTCGAAGCTCATGGAGCACTGGCTGGCCGGCCTGCTCGCAACGACGAAGGAGCTCAGCCTGTTCTTCGCCCCCAACATCAACTCGTACAAGCGCTACGTGGAGGGCAGCTTCGCGCCGACCGCGATCGCCTGGGGTCTCGACAACCGCACCTGCGCCCTTCGTGTGGTGGGGCATGGCTCTGGGCTCCGCGTCGAGAACCGGGTGCCGGGCGGCGACGTGAACCAGTACCTGGCGGTGGCCGCGCTCATCGCAGGTGGACTTTACGGTATCGAGAACGAGCTCGAACTGGAGCCGATCTTCGAGGGCAACGCCTACGGCTCGGATGCGCCGCGAGTACCGACCTCGCTTCGGGACGCCGCCGAACTGTTCGGTTCGTCGCAGGTCGCGCTGGATGCGTTCGGTGCCGACGTCGTGAACCACTACCTGAATAACGCGAGGATCGAGCAGCGTGCCTTCGATTCCGCCATCACAGACTGGGAGCGGGTCCGTGGCTTCGAGCGGTTCTAACGTGCCCGTGATCGGCCTCACTACGTACCTCCAACAGGCGAAAACGGGAGTCTGGGATGTGCGGGCATCGTTTCTTCCGGAGGTGTACCTGGACGCAGTGACCCGGTCCGGCGGCATCGCCGTGCTGCTTCCGCCTCAACCGGTTACTCCCGAGATTGTGGAACGGGTGCTCGACGGTCTCGATGGACTCATCGTCACGGGTGGTCGCGATGTCGATCCCGCGCGTTACGGGCAGGTCGCGCATCCGGCGACAGACGCTCCCGCCCCCGACCGAGACAGCTGGGAGGACGCCCTGTTACTGGGTGCGATCAAGCGCGAGCTGCCATTCCTCGGAATCTGTCGCGGAGCGCAGGTGCTCAACGTCGCCCTGGGCGGCACGCTCATCCAGCACCTGCCCGATGTCATCGGAAGCGAGCGGTACAACATCGGGGGCGACCTGTTCAACCAGGTCGCCGTCGAGGTCGAGCCGGGGAGTGAGCTGAGCGAGCTCGTCGGCGCGGGAGTCGCTGGCAAAGTTCACCACCACCAGGCGATCGACAGGGTGGGCAAGGGACTGACCGTTTCGGCGCGCGCCGAGGACGGCATCATCCAGGCGGTCGAGCTCGACTCCGTGCCCTTCGGGGTCGCCGTGCAGTGGCATCCGGAGGAGTCCCCGGATGACCTCCGCCTCTTCACCGGACTCGTGGAGGCCGCCCGTGCCTACCGCAGCTAACGCTTCTACGGGCTCGGCGACAGTACTGATCAATCCCGCGGACGAGACGGTCCTTCGCACCATCGAGCACGTCTCGCTCGAGGGCGTCGATGACGCGATCGCCCGCGCGGTTCGAGTGCAGCGCGGCTGGGCCGCCCTCGCGCCAGCCGAACGAGCGGCCGCGCTGCGGCGCTTCGCCGCGGCGGTGGACGGCGCCAGCGAGGAGCTCGCGTGGCTCGAGGTGCGCAACTCCGGGCATCCCATCAGCCAGGCGCGCTGGGAGGCCGGGCACGTGCGCGACGTGCTCAACTACTACTCGGCGGCGCCCGAACGGATGATCGGCAAGCAGATTCCGGTTGCCGGCGGGATCGACCTGACCTTCCTCGAGCCGCTCGGCGTCGTCGGAGTCATCGTTCCGTGGAATTTTCCGATGACGATCGCGTCGTGGGGGTTCGCCCCGGCGCTCGCCGCAGGCAACGCCGTCGTGCTGAAGCCGGCCGAGTGGACGCCGCTGACCGCGATCCGTATCGCCGAGCTCGGGCTCGAGTCTGGCCTTCCCGAGGGCCTCTTCCAGGTGCTCCCGGGTCGCGGTTCGGTGATCGGTGAGCGGTTTGTCACCAACGAGAGCGTGCGCAAGATCGTCTTCACCGGGTCGACGGAGGTCGGCAAGCGAGTGATGGCCGGCTGCGCCGAGCAGGTCAAGGCCGTCACACTCGAGCTTGGCGGAAAGAGCGCCAACGTCATTTTCGCGGACTCCGACCTGGAGAAGGCCGCAGCGACTGCCCCATATGCGGTCTTCGAGAACGCGGGACAGGACTGCTGCGCGCGCAGCCGCATCCTCGTCGAACGAAGCGTGTTCGACCGGTTCCTGGAGTTGCTGGAGCCCGCGGTGAAGGGCGTCAAGGTCGGCGTGCCCGGCAAGGAGTCGACCGAGATGGGTCCACTGGTGGCCCAGGCGCACCTCGACAAGGTCAACTCCTACGTCGATGACGAGAGCCGGGTCGCCTTTCGCGGCAGTGTGCCAAAGGGCGCGGGGTTCTGGTTCCCGCCGACCGTGCTGCTCCCGGAGTCCCGAACCGATCGCACCGTGACCGAGGAAATCTTCGGCCCGGTCGTCACCGTGCTCCCGTTCGACGACGAGGCGGACGGGATCGCCCTGGCCAACGACAGTATCTACGGGCTGTCCGGTTCGATCTGGACCCGCGATGTGGGCCGCGCGATTCGAGTGGCACGCGGAATCGAGAGCGGGAACCTCTCCGTCAACTCGCACTCATCCGTTCGCTATTCGACGCCGTTCGGCGGCTTCAAGCAGAGCGGACTGGGCCGGGAGCTCGGGCCGGATGCCGCATCCGCGTTCACCGAAACCAAGAACGTCTTCATCAGCACCGACTAAAGGAACCACATGACAATCGCGAAGATCGACCTCACGCAGCGCCTCAAGGGAAAGGTCGCGGTCATCACCGGCGGCGCGAGCGGTATCGGCCTGGCCACGGCGAAGCGGTTTGCTGCCGAGGGCGCGATCGTCGTGATCGGCGACTTCAACGCCGAGGCGGGCGAAGCTGCCGCGAAGCTGGTCGACGGGCTCTTCGTGCAAGTGGATGTGACCGATGAGGACGAGGTCAACAACCTGTTCGACTCCGCGCAGGCGACGTACGGCTCGGTCGACATCGCGTTCAACAACGCCGGCATCTCGCCGCCCGATGACGACTCCATCGAGACCACCGAGCTGCCTGCGTGGCAGAGGGTGCAGGACGTCAATCTCAAGTCCGTCTACCTGTGCTCCCGCGCCGCGCTCCGGCACATGGTGAAGCAGCAGAGCGGGTCCATCATCAACACGGCATCCTTTGTGGCGGTGCTCGGATCGGCGACCAGCCAGATCTCGTACACGGCGTCCAAGGGCGGTGTTCTCGCCATGACCAAGGAACTCGGCGTTCAGTTCGCTCGACAGGGTATTCGTGTGAACGCGCTGTGCCCGGGCCCCGTCAACACTCCGTTGCTCCAGGAGTTGTTCGCCAAGGATCCGGAGCGTGCCCAGCGCCGACTCGTCCACATTCCCAAGGGTCGATTTGCCGAACCCGAGGAGCTGGCCGCGGCGGTCGCGTTCCTGGCCAGCGACGACGCCAGCTTCATCACCGCGTCGACCTTCCTCGTGGACGGTGGCATCAGTTCGGCATACGTCACCCCGCTGTGACACTTCGAGACGGAGAGGGCGCCGACCCCGCGCAGAGCGTCGTCGAGGGCGCACTGTTTCGCCCTGTGCGCAGCGGCAACGCCTTCGAGGACACCGTCGCCCGGCTCCTGCAGACGATTCGGCTCGGCATCGTCGCACCCGGTGAGGCCCTGCCCGCCGAGCGCGACCTGGCCGCACGGTTTTCGGTCAGTCGCGACACCGTGCGGGAGGCGATCCGCGAACTCGCCGAGGCCGGCTTTCTGGTCAGCAAACGCGGTCGCTACGGCGGAACCTTCGTCACCGATCCCGTGCCTGTGGCGGCCCCGACCGCCGAGCCGCTCGACGCGGCCGAGATCGAGGACGTTCTCGGCCTGCGCGAAATCCTCGAGCTTGGGGCAGCGCGGGCAGCGGCCGCCCGAACGCTGAGCGCGGCGGAGCGCGACCTGCTCTGGACCCGACTACGGGATGCGAGCGCCGCGTCTGTCGACGACTACCGCCGGCTGGACTCGCGACTCCATCTCACGATCGGTGAGCTTGTCGGCACGCCGTCGCTGGTCTCCCTGCTCGCCGACAACCGCTCGCGGCTGAACGAGCTGCTCGATCGCATCCCACTGCTGAGCGCAAATATCGCGCACTCGAACCAGCAGCACGAGTCCATCGTGATCGCGATTCTCACGGGTGACGCCGATGGTGCGGCGGCGGCCATGAGCGAGCACATCGAGGGGTCGAGCGCGCTACTCCGCGGATTCCTGAGTTAGTTGTCGGCGAACGCGTCGCCGACGCCGTTCAGAAATTTGCCCTGCGCGGTGTAGTCCACCTGGTTCGAGTGGTATGCGTCATCCACCTGGATGTTGATGGTCGGCGCCTGGCCCGCCTTCCGGTCGAGCTGTTGCATGACGAAGACATGGAGGGACGTCGGCGTCGACGTCTTGGTACGCCTCTCGGCGTCCTTGATGAGTTTCGGGATGAGGGCGAAGTCGACCTTGCGACCGTCATATTCGGCGGTCTTAGTGTCGGCCGCTCCCTGCTCCGGGCCTAGACGCTCGGCCCGGCCGTACCGGTACTGGTAGTCGTCCGAGGTATCGGCGCCAGGCTTGGTGGGAGCCTGGGCGATGACGTAACTGTCATAGAAGTCGATGTCGACCAGTTCGTGCGTGCCCACAACCTTGGCAATCGCATCGACGGCCTCCTGTTGGTAGGCACCCGTGAGCATGTTCTGGTTGGTGCCGATTCGGCCGACGGCCGCGGCCGACGGGATCAGCGTGGTGCCGGCGGCGGCGACCACCAGCATCACCGCAATCGCCAACTGTGCCGGTCGCGGCAGTTTCGACACTGGACGATCCGTGCCTTTGGCCGCACGCCGAAAATAGGTCGTCCCGGCGAAAACGAGATAGAGCACCAGTACGCCCATTGCGACGGTCCAGACCAGCGTGTACCACCAGTCGCCGGTGATGATTCCGCCGGCGATGCCTCCGATCATGACACCGAGGGCGAGCAATCCAATGACGAGAAGTATGAGCACTGAGTCAGGCTAGGGACGGCGGGTTCCCGAGCCCATGGGCACCGGGTACTCAGTTCATGAGCGCTATGTCGTTGGGGGTGCCTTCGGTGCGCGCGTGCGGGTAGCTGCCGGTGTTGTCGTTGTGGTCGGGCTAGTTGCCGCCGGAGTCGATTCGACCGTCGGCCGCGCCGGCCCATTCTTCGCAATGTAGATCTCTGCGGCCTTCGTCGCCACGAGCAGGAAACGGACCAGAACCACCAGCAGGCCCACGACGACGATGAAGCAGATGATGAAGACCAGACCGGCCAGGACGTCCGCGAAGATTCCGCCGATCATTCCGAGGCCACCGGGACCGTGTGGGATTCGCATGATCTAGTCCTCTTCCAGTTCCGCCTGTTGGGCGTCGATGATGACGGTGCCGATTGCGCTGGCCAGGGTTGCCGCCCAGCTCACCCAGAGCAGCGCGGTGCGCCAGTCACGGGGTCCTTCTCGCGTGGCCCGGATCGCGCTGACGCCGCCGAACACGGCGCTGAGTACGGCACCGCTGAAAAGAAATTTGCGCACGTTCACTCCCGTCGTGAGGGTTCAACGGTACCCCGGGGGGCTGCCAAGCGCGACGGGGTTGACCACGTCTTAGCCTGCGAGTATCGCGAGAGTCTTCTCGATACGACGAGCGCGGGTCTCGGCCGCCTTGGCCGCCACGATCGGCTCGACGTGCGTTCGCTGGTGCGAATAGGAGAGGGCGCGAAACGCGTCGAGCGCCCCAGCCGCGATGAGTGCATCCCGGAGGTCATCCGGAATCTCGACGGTCCGTGGCGCGGAGTCCAGCTCGACCGTCACCTCGAGCGGATCGCCAGCGACAAGTCCGGAAGTTGCTCGACTCGCCGCACTGAATCCAACGATGTAGCCTCCGCGCGTCGCGATCGAGCTGCGGTACTCGTACCAGTCGCCGGAACTCCCGGCCCTGCGCACCCTCATGGTGACGGCAGCATTCTTTGCGCCGCCCAGCTTGGTGACAACGTCGGCCGGCAGCGGGATGCCGGTTGCGGTCATGCCCTCGGCTTGCAGCAGGATGCTCGAAAACTCGATTGCCATGACGGAATTCTAGGCAATGCCATAGTGGTAGGAGTCGGCGAAGGGACACGTGTGCGCATTGCGATCCTCGGGGCGGCACTCCTGCTGCTCGGCGTGGTCGCGCTTCTTGCCGGCGTCCTCTCTCCGGCGGCGGCTTTGGCTCTGGGTGCGAGGGTGTGGCCCATCCTGCTATTCGTCGTCGCGATCACCATCGTCACAGAGTTGGCGGCCGCGGCCGGCCTGTTCGCGGTCATCGCGGAGCGGCTCGCACGTTGGGGTCTTGGTCGTGCATGGCTGTTGTGGCTGTTCGTCGTGCTGCTCGCGAGCGTCTCGACCATTTTCCTGTCACTGGACACCACGGCGGTTCTGCTCACGCCGGTTGTGATCGTGGTCGCTCGCTCCGTCGGACTGCCCGTGATGCCGTTTGCGCTCACCACGGTGTGGCTGGCGAACTCGTCGTCGCTGTTGCTGCCCGTGTCCAACCTCACCAACCTGCTCGCCGCAAACCAGCTCGTGGCCTATCCGCCGCTGCGCTTTGCCGCGCTGATGATCGTGCCCGCGCTCGTCGCCATCGCGGTGCCGTGTGCGGTTCTGTTCCTCGTATACCGACGACCACTTCTCCAACGATTCGATCCACCCGCCCCGCACTCGCCGGATGACTGGGTGTTGCTGTGGGCATCCGCGATCGTCCTCCTCGTGATGTTGCCGGCGCTGGTGTCGGGGCTGCCGGTCTGGATTCCCGCGCTGGCTGCGGCCACGGCGCTCGCCGTCTTCTTTCTGGTCCGCAAACGATCGGTGTTCAGGTGGGACCTCGTTCCGTGGCAGCTCGTTCTTTTCGCCTGCGGCTTGTTTCTCGTTGTCGCCTCTGCCAGTGCGCTCGGTCTCGGCACGGTGCTCGCAGCGGTGGCCGGCCAGGGCGACGGACTGCCCGCCCTGCTTCGACTGGCGGGAGTGGGAACGGTCTCCGCGAACCTGGTCGATAACCTGCCCGCCTACCTGGTGCTGGAGTCCACCGCGGGGTCTCCGCTGCGCATCGCCGCCCTCCTGATCGGCGTGAATGCAGGGCCGTTGATCACGCCGTGGGCATCGCTCGCGACCTTGCTGTGGGGCCATCGGCTTCGCTCCCTAGGAGTTGAAATCTCCTGGTGGAGGTTCGCCGGGGTGGGTCTCGTGGTCGTGCCCCTGACCGTCGGGGCGGCGACGTTCGCCCTGTGGTCCGCCGGCTAGCCCCTCGTTCGGGAGCCAACTAGCTGCGAAACCACTGGGAGCAAGCTGGCAAACTGACCGATCGGACAGTCTCTGACCGATCGGTCAGTTACCGTGGAAGACATGTCCACTCATGACGATCTTCGCGACATCGCGCTGAACGAGTTCGCCGTCGCCGGCTACGCCGGCACGTCGCTCCAGCGCATCGCCGAGATCGCCGGACTGTCGAAGTCGAGCGTGCTGTATCACTTCGACTCGAAGGAGGCGCTGCTCGAGGCGGCGATCGGTCCGGCCATCGATCGAATGGATGCCATCCTCGGGTCGATCGACGGGTCCCTTCTCGTCGACGAAACGCGTCGTGCCTTCATCGAACAGTTTGTGGACTTCCTACTTGCGCACCGACTCGAGGTGCACATGTTCATCAACCAGGGCCCCGGGCTCGAAGACGTCCCGGTCATCGATCGCGCCAACACTCTCGTTGTGACGCTGTCGACCTTCTTCTCTTCTGCCGTAGCAACGGTCGAGGACCAACTGCGTTTCGGGATTGCTCTCGGTGGCGCCGCCTACGTTCTCTCGATCAAGCAAGGCGAGTCGGAGAACCTTCCCGTTGACGAGGTCAGGGCCGCTCTCGTCACCATCGTGAGCGAACTGCTCGCGCCTGTTTCAGTCCGCACCACGTAACCAACAGGAGTAGCTCGTGGCCACCCTCCTCTACCGGCTCGGCCGGTTCTCGTTCCGTCATCCATGGCGCATGATCGCGGTCTGGCTGATTCTCATGATCGGCATTCTCGGCGGCGGTGTCGCCCTTGGCGGCAAGACCAACGACTCGTTCGCGATCCCCGGCACGGAGTCGCAGAATGCGATCGACCGGCTCGCCGCGGTGTTCCCGTCCGCGGCGGGCGCGAGCGCGCAGATCGTGATGACCGTCCCCGACGGGGCATCGGTCGAGAAGGAGCCGTACCGATCGGCGATCGACGACCTCGTTGCCCGGGCGGCGAAGGTCTCGGGAGTCGACAACGCGAGCTCGCCGTTCGGCAAATATTCTTCTGACGCGATCTCCGCCAACAAGACCGCCGCAATCGTGCAGGTACAGTTCACCCACCAGCAGTCGGATGTCACGCCGAAGAGCCTGGCGGACCTCAAGTCGCTCAGTCACATCGCGACCGATGCGGGCATGAAGATCGGCTACGGCGGATCGGTGTACCAGGACACGTCGGTGAGCATCTCGCCCACCGAGGGCATTGGCGTGATCTTCGCCGGCATCGTGCTGTTCATCGCGTTCGGTTCCCTACTGGCAGCCGGGATGCCCCTGCTCACCGCAATCGTCGGAATCGGCGTCACGATCGGCGGTGTTCTGGCCGCCTCGAAGTTCCTCGTCATCGGCAGCTCGACCCCGCTCCTTGCCCTCATGATCGGCCTCGCCGTCGGAATCGACTACGGCCTGTTCATCCTTTCCCGCCACCGAAACCAGCTCGCGCAGGGAATGACGGTCGAGGAATCGGCAGCGACCGCGGTCGCGACCGCCGGAAGCGCCGTCGTCTTCGCCGGTGGGACAGTCATCATCGCCCTGCTCGGTCTCCTCGTTGTCGGCATCCCGTTCCTGAGTGCGATGGGGGTCGCTGCGGCCGCCGGTGTTCTGGTCGCGATCTTCGCGTCGACCACCCTGCTCCCCGCCCTGCTCGGGCTCGCCGGGAGACGGCTCATCCCGAAGCCGGGGTCGCGTGCCTTCCTTCGCGTCAACGCCGTCGAGGGCGCGATCAGGAAGCCCCTCGGCGAGCGCTGGGTCACGCGAGTGATCCGGCGTCCGATCATCGCCGTTGTTGCCGTGGTCGGCCTTCTCGGTATCGTCGCGATCCCCGCCTTCTCGCTCGAGCTGGCGCTTCCGTCGGGCGCGAGCGAGCCCGTCGGGTCAACGACACGCACGTCCTACGACATGATCGAGAAGGGGTTCGGGCCTGGGCGGAACGGACCGCTCATCGTTCTCGTCGACATCACTCAAACGACGGCGATCATGCCCGATCTTGCGGCCATTCGCGCGGACCTGCAGAAGCTGCCCGACGTCAGCTACGTGAGTCAGGGTCTGCCCAACGCAACCTTCGATACCGCCATCCTGCAGGTCATCCCGTCGAGCGCGCCGACCTCGCCCACGACCACCGCCCTCGTCAACGAGATTCGCGGCCTGTCGAAGACCGTCGACCAGAAATGGCACACGCCGCTCCAGGTGACGGGCGCAACCGCGGTACAGATCGACATCTCGCAGCGGCTCAACAGCGCCCTCCTGCCATTTGGGCTGATCGTCGTCGGCCTGTCGATCCTGCTGCTCATGATGGTGTTCCGCTCCGTCTTCGTGCCCATCAAGGCGGCGATCGGATTTCTCCTGTCGGTATTCACCTCATTCGGAGTCGTGGTCGCGATATTCCAGTGGGGCTGGTTCTCCGACGCGCTCGGCGTGATTCCCGGACCCATCCTGAGCTTCCTTCCCATCCTCCTCATGGCCGTGCTCTTCGGCCTGGCCATGGACTACGAGGTGTTCCTCGTCTCCGGGATGCGCGAGACTTTCGTGCACACCGGTGACGCGAAGAAGGCGATCGTCAAAGGATTCTCGGGCGCGGCACGGGTCGTTACCGCCGCCGCGCTCATCATGTTCTTTGTCTTCGCCTCTTTCATCCCCGATGGCGCAGGCATCATCAAGGCGATGGCCCTCGGCCTCGCGGTAGGAATCCTTGCCGACGCGTTCCTGGTGCGGATGACGCTGGTTCCCGCTGCCATGGCGCTGCTCGGCAGGGCAGCGTGGTGGATGCCGAAATGGCTTGGCCGCATTCTCCCCAACGTCGACATTGAAGGCGAGAAGCTACGTGAGCATCGGGATGCCGTGAGCTGGGCGTCTGGTCAGTGCGCGGGGCAGATCATCACCACGTCCGGGCTCGTCGCCGGGTCCGGACGCCGACTGGTTGGTCCCCTCACTCTCGGCATTGCGCCGGGGGCGCTCGTGCTCGTCAGCGGGCAGGGAGCCGATCGTCGCCTGCTGGCGGCCACCCTGTCCGGCCGCCTCGATGCCGTGGCCGGCCGTGCCCAGGTGGGTGGACATCCGCTTCCCTCGGAGAGCGCGAGCGTTGTGCGACTGGTCGCACTCGAAGACATCGGAGGCACGGACCGGGCCGAGGTACGCGTCGGGATCGCCGAACTCCTCGTCGAACGGCTCCGCCTCACCCAGCCCTGGTACCGCGCGTTCGCCGTCCGTCGCCGGGCGCGCACCTGGCTGGCGCGGGTCGACGCCGTGCTGGGTGACGGCCACAGCATTCCCGGCAGGGCGGGCATCGAGCAGCTGCCCCAACTCGAGCGAGCGGTCGCCCTCGCTGCAGTCGCGCTGGCCGAGCACACGCCCGTGGTCATGCTCGATCTTCTCGATGCATTCGCGGACCCGACCGACGAGGCGGAATTCCTCCGGGCGCTCGACCGACTGGCGCCGGCAACGACGACGATCGTGCTCGGCACTCCGGTCGCGCCTCGCCGCACTCCCGCTCTCAGCCGCGAGGTCGTGAACCTCGACCTCGACGACCTCAGACTCTCCGTTCTCGACCGAAAGGACGCACTCGCATGAGCCAGTCCCTGTTTTCGCCCACCCGTCGTGGCTGGCTACGCTACGCAGCGCTCACCGCCGTCGTACTAGTGCCGCTCGCGTTCGCGGGGCTCTTCATCGGCGCGGTCTCGCAGGTGAGCCACAGCATCAGCGATATCCCCGCCGCGATCGTGAACAACGATCAGGTCGTCACCCAGACGGCGGCGGATGGCACCACCACCCAGGTTCTCGCCGGCCGCCAACTCGTGACCGAGCTCACCGGCGCAAAGTCCGCGGGTTTCAAGTGGACTATCACCAACAGCGCGGACGCGAAGGCCGACCTCGCCAACGGGACGGTCTACGCGATCCTGACTGTGCCGAAGACCTTCTCGAAGTCGATCGTGTCGCTTGGTTCGAAGTCACCCGTGAAGGCAAACCTCAACATCACGACGGACGACTCGCACAACTACCTGACCGGTTCGGTTGCCCAGATCGTGGGCAGCACTCTCTCGAACGAGTTCGGGCAAGCGGTGACCAAGCAGTACATCACGGGCCTCTATTCCGGCATCGGCGGGTTCGGCAGCTCGCTGACGACGGCCGCGTCGGGAGCAAGCCAGCTCGCGTCGGGTGCGACAGGGCTATCCAGCGGAATCAGCGCGTACACCGCCGGGGCCGCCAAGGTCCCCGCGGGCCTCCGCCAGCTCCAGTCCGGAATCGTGACCGCGAAAGGCTCCGTGGAGTCCCAGGCGATTGCACCGTACACATCCGCCGTCTCCGGCACCTCGAGCAAGCTGAGCGCGGACGTCGCGGCGCTTGCGGCCGACCCCGGTAACCCGACCCTTCTCCAACAGGTACAGACCGACAGCGCGACGCTGTCGGCGGTGGCCGCCGGTGGCACTTCCGTGGCGAGCGGAGTCGGAAGCGCATTTGACGCCCTCGCGGCGAACACCGGCAGCTTCGCGCGCCAGACCGCCGGTCTCGCGTCGGGTGGTGCGCAGCTCACCTCGGGTGCCCAGTCACTGGCCTCCGGAGCGAGTTCACTCGCAACCGGCCTGAGCGGCGGTGCCGCGAAGGCGCCGTCCTATACGTCCTCCCAGATTGCGAAGACCGCGGATGTCGCCTCCAACCCGGTTGGCGTCTCCGTCGATCGGAAGCACGAGGTCTCCTCGGCGGCGCAGATCATCGCGACCCTGTTCGTCCCGCTCGGTCTGTGGATTGGCTCGCTCGCGGTCTTCCTCGTGTTGCGACCGCTCACGCGCCGTACCCTGTCGTCGACGGCAGGCAACGCCAGGCTGGTCCTGTCATCCATCGCGCGCGCCTCGGTTGTCACGGCGGCGCAGGCACTCCTCCTCGTACTGCTGCTCCACACCGCGGTCGGCGTGAGCTGGACGCTGCTTCCCGCGACCGCCCTGTTTTCGCTGGTGACCGCGATCGCGTTCACGGCCTTCCACTACCTGCTGACCATTGGCCTGGGTCGCGGCGGCCTCGTCGTGTCGATCTTCCTGCTCGCCGTGCAGATCACATCAACCGGTGGCCTGTACCCGATTCAGTTGCTGGCGAAGCCGTTCCAGTTCATCAGTCCGTTCCTCCCGCTGACTTACGGCGTGCGCGGCATGGAGGCGATCATTGCGAATTCCGGGGTCGGTACAGCGATCGGTGCATCCGTCGCCCTCGTTGCGTTCGGCGTGGCCAGTCTGCTCATCGCGCTGCTGGCGGTGCGGCGGGTGCGCCGCGCCCGCGCTCTCGGGCTGGTACCGGCGACCGCGTAGCACCGCGACGAGCCACCGCGTTACGAGCGAATGCGAGGGTCTCGCCGAGGATCGCGAGGCGCCCGTCGGTCGTGCGTGCGTTATGAGTGTGCACCTCGGCGACGATCGACCCGTTCCACCGCGTCCCGGCGAGGTAGCCGAGCACCTCGGCCACCGGCTGTGAACCGTGTCCGGGGATGAGGTGCTCATCGAACAGGGTGCCGCCGAGCCCGTCGCACAGGTGGATGTGACGAAGGCGCGGACCCATCGCGAGGGCAAACTCGAGGCCGTCGCGTCCGGCGAGAGCGGCGTGCGAGAAGTCCAGCGTCATCGCGCGCACGTCGAGGTCCGTCGGATACGGGCTGGGGGCGTAGGCCCGCACATCCCGACCACCGATCGTCCAGGTGAACATGTTCTCGACGGCGACGTCGACCCCAAACCGCTCGCCAACCTCGTTTGTGGTGCGCTCGAATCTGCGCGCATAGGCCGCCTGGAAGCGGAATGGCGGATGCACGACCACCGTCGTCGCGCCGACAGCCTGCGCCAGCGCGGCCGATCGCTCGAGTTTTACCGCAGGGCTCACGCCCCACACGAGTTGGGTGGCGAGGAGCACGGGAGCGTGAATCGAGAGAATCGGGATGCCGTAGCTGCGGCTAAGCGCTCGCAGTCTCTCGGCATCCTGGGTTGCCTTGTCGTTGGTGACCATGATTTCAACGCCGTCATAGCCCGAGAGCCGAGCAAGACGGAAGGCCTCATCGAGAGGCAGCGGAAACACACACGAAGTACTCATGCCGATGCTGATCATCGGTATGCAGGCTACCTATCACGATTGAACGCTCGATGACTACCCGGCGAACGATTAACGAGCGGCTGATACCGTAGCTGACAGAGACTGCGCCCATAAGCGGGGCCCACAAGGCGAGGCAATGAAGACTGAGAGCACCTACGACTTCGTTGTGGTGTCCAATCGTCTGCCCGTCGATCGTGTCATTCCCGCCGATGGCGAGGCGTACTGGAAACACTCGCCGGGCGGACTCGTCACGGCCCTCGAACCGGTCATGCGGGCCAGCGCCGGGGCGTGGATCGGTTGGGCGGGGCAGCCGGATCTCGAGTTCGAACCGTTCTACAGCGACGGCATCCAGATCGTTCCTGTTCCGCTGAGCGAATCCGACATCGAGAACTACTACGAGGGTTTCTCCAACGACTCCATCTGGCCGCTGTATCACGATGTCATCGCGTCGCCGAGCTACCACCGCGAATGGTGGGAGCGGTACGTCGATGTGAACCAGCGGTTTGCAGATGCTGCCGTCGCGTTAGCGGCGCCCGGTGCTGTGGTCTGGGTGCAGGACTACCAACTGCAGTTGGTTCCGCGAATGCTTCGGCTCGCCCGCCCGGACCTGACCATTGGCTTCTTTCTTCACATCCCGTTCCCTCCCTACGGAATCTATTCGCAGCTGCCGTGGCGCACGCAGATCGTGGAGGGGCTGCTCGGCGCGGACGTTGTCGGTTTCCAGCGCGTCGCTGACGCGTCCAACTTCTCGCGAGCCGTTCGGCGTCTGACCGGGTTCGTGACCAAATACCCGCGCATCGAGGTGCCGCCCTACAACGGTGGGGCGCCGCGCAAGGTGCTCGCAAAGGCGTTTCCGATTTCGATCGACTCGCAGAGCTTCGAGGAGCTCGCGCGCAGGCCCGAGATCCAGGCGCGGGCGCGGGAGATCCGGGACGGCCTCGGGAACCCGAAAACGGTCATGCTCGGCGTCGATCGGCTGGACTACACGAAGGGCATCGGCCACCGGCTCAAGGCGTTCGGCGAGCTGCTCGAGGAGGGACGCCTCAGCGTCGAGGATGTCACCCTGGTGCAGGTGGCGAGCCCCAGCCGCGAGCGCGTTCGCGCGTACATGCAGCTGCGCGACGAGATCGAGCTCACGGTGGGTCGTATCAACGGCGACTTCAGCACCATGAGCCACACCGCGATCAGCTACCACCACCACGGCTACCCACGCGAGGAGATGGTCGCCCTCTACCTCGCGTCCGACGTCATGCTGGTGACGGCGCTGCGGGACGGCATGAACCTGGTGGCCAAGGAGTACGTGGCCAGTCGTTTCGACAACGACGGCGTCCTCATCCTGAGCGAGTTCACGGGCGCATCGGATGAACTGCGCCGGTCACTCCGCATTAACCCGCACGACATCGACGGGTTGAAGGATGCCATTGTGCAAGCAATCGACATGCCCCTCGTGGAGCGTCAGCGTCGTATGCGCTCCATGCGCAACCTCGTGCTCCGCAACAACGTGGATCGCTGGTCTGCCGGGTTCCTCGCTGCGCTCCGCGGTGTCAGCCAGGGTGGCCAGCCCGGCGAAGACGAGGATCCCCTCGGGGACCTCGAGTGGACCGTCGAGCGGATCCGTCATCGGTGATATCGGATGACTGAACGTGGACTGTCGCGCGAGCTCGTCGGCGCACTGCATGAACTCGCACGAGTGCCGCGCCTGCTGGTCGCTCTCGACTTCGACGGGACTCTCGCGCCGGAGGTGGATGACCCGGAGCAGGCCCGCGCGATCCCCGAGGCTCGAGCGGCAGTGCTGACCCTGCTCGCCCTACCGAACACCCGTGTCGCACTGGTTTCGGGCCGTTCGCTCGCGTCGCTCGAACAGGTCTCCGACCTTCCGGACAACGCCCTGCTGGTCGGGTCGCACGGGATCGAGATTCGTCTCGACCACGCTGGGGACACCATGAAGCTGGATACGTCGGAGATGCACCAGGTGTCGGTTCTGAACGATGTGCTGGGGGAGGTTGCCGACTCGTTTGATCAGGTCTGGCTGGAGTCGAAGCCCGCGGGTTTCGCCCTGCACACGCGCCTCGCGACCGACCACAACTCGCGCGTCGCGCATCTGGTGGCACTGAGCGAGGCGACGGCGGAGGTCGAGAACCTCAAGATTCGTCGCGGTAAGGATGTGCTCGAGTTTTCGGTGCGCGGAGAGACCAAGGGTGACGCGCTCGAACACCTTCGCGCGTATACGTCCGCGAACGCGGTGTTCTACGCCGGCGATGACGTCACAGACGAGGACGCCTTCAGCGCGCTCGGCCCCGACGACCTCGGGCTTAAGAGCGGAACGGGGGACACCCTCGCGGCACACCGCGTTCCGGGCCCCCTCCAGGTCGCGCAGGTGCTCGCCCTCCTGGCCGAGTTCCGGGACGGCACCGCCCACGAGCAGTAGCGCATCCCCGCTAACGGTTGTGCAGGAGTTTCGGTCCAAAATGGCCATTTCGCCAGAGGTTTTGTGAATTGGGACCCGAAATTCCTGCACAACCGTTACGAGTCGGCGTCGCTGATGGTCTTGGCGACCTCTTGGACCAGATCGACGACGTTGCGCACGGCGAGACGTTCGGCCCGGTCGCGGCGCATCAGGATGAAGATGCTGCGGTTGTTGTCTGAGCCGCGCAGCTGCTTGAGCGCGATCTGTCCGGGGTAGGACAGCGCGGCCGTGTAGCGGGGGAGCCCCGCGATCCCGAAGCCCGCAGCGACAAGCGCTTCGATGATGTGAGTGTCGGCGAACTGCTGCACCACGTTCATCGGCACCTCGGTCGTCGACAGCACCCGGTTGAGCCACGACTCGAACGGGTAGCCCCACGGGTTCCCGATCCACCGTTCACCCACCAGGTCTCTGGGTACCAGGTATTCGCGGTCGGCCAGCGGATGCGAGCTCGGCAGTGCGATGTCCAGAGGCTCTGTCATGACCGGTACCACGATGATGTCAGCGGTGCTCTTCGGGAGTTCCATGTCGTGCGCGAGGACCACGTCGAAATCTGCCGTCAGCGCGGCGAACCCGTCGGAGGGTGGGTCGCGATCCGAGCACGTCACGATGAGACCGGGCAGGCCATCAACCCGCGCGAGCAACCCAGGCAGAAACATCTGGCCGCCGGTTGGGAAGGTGGCGAGGGTGACGCTGCCGACAGGGGTATTGCGAAACGCATCCCATTCCGCCTCGGCCCTGGTGATGGCGACGGACACCGCGCGGGCCGTCGCCGCCAAGGCGCGGCCGGCATCCGTGAGAACGAGCCCGCGGCCCACCTTCTCGGTCAGCGGGAGACCCGCCTCCTCTTCGAGTCTGTGGAGCTGCTGGGAGACCCCGGATACGGTCTGGTGCGTCTCGCGCGCGACCGCGGTAATGCTGCCGCGGTCGGCAAATTCGCGAAGCAGGTTCAGGCGGACGATATCCACGGTAGAGTCCTCGTTCAGTTAATGACAGCTTCAGTCTAATTGAATAAAAGTTAACTGGTGCTTTATGAGAACGACTGTGATCATTAGACGTACCACCAAGCTCTCAATCTCAAAGGCACACCATGTTCATGCTTCTTCTGCTCGCCGCATCCGCCATCGTCGGAATCGTCTTCACCGTGCGCGCCATCATCACCGACGGCCCGCAGAGAGTCTCGACCCGCCGCGCCCAGCTCACCCGCTGACACTTCACCGTCGCCGTCGCCGCAAAGTCGGTGTCTGGTGAATTGGTCGGCGTGTTCCGCTACCGAGAGCGGCGCGTCGCACCGGATACCGACTTTGCGGTGAACCGTCCGGCGGTTGGTCGTCGGCAAAAGGGTCACGCCCGGTAGTTCTACACTTTGTAACATGCCGGAAACGCCCGCCAAGCCTGACATCAAGCCCCGCTCCCGTACCGTCACGGACGGAATTGAAGCGCTCACCTCGCGCGGGATGCTCAGAGCCGTCGGCATGGGCGACGCGGACTGGGACAAGCCGCAGATCGGTATCGCGAGCTCGTGGAACGAGATCACGCCCTGCAACCTGAGCCTCGATCGGCTGGCGCAGGCCTCCAAAGAGGGCGTGCACT
>JAUZFP010000024.1 GCA_030838475.1 Actinomycetota bacterium | reverse complement strand
AGCCGCTCGACCGTCGCGGCGAGACCGCTGATCAGGGTGAGCGGATCGTGCACCGGAAACTGCACTGCCTCGCGCACCACGACATCGGGGATGGTGTCCTCGTGCATCGGATAGGCGAGGGCGTCGGCGAAGAACAGGAAGTCGAAGCCGGCGGAATCGAGCTCCCGCGCAAGCTCCTGCCAGTATTCGAGCGTGGCAAATGCCGCGGGGTTGCTGCGCTCGTGCGGCCACGCGTTGCTGATGAAGCTCGGGGTAAATTCCTCGAACGCGCCGAGGATCAGTTGCTTTTCGATGGGCGCCAGCCTACTGGCCAGGCGGCGCTAGGCCCGGAACGCCGAACCGAAGACGGCAGGCATCCTTAGCCAGGAAGGCTTCTTCGCGTAGTTCACCAGTCGCTTGCCCGTGGTTTGCGCCGAGCGGGCCGTGACAAACCACGGCGGTTTCGGGAACAGCGCCGCCTCGCCGCCGGCGATCGACCGCGGGAAGGGTCGGAACGGACCGTAGGCGACCGTTCGCTCCGGCGAATCGATGAGCAGGGCGTTGTGCACGACACCGATCCCGCTCTGCACGTCGGTGAGCGTAGCTCCGGGGAAACCGCCCCAGGGCGCACCGGCGGTGAGGTAGCCGAATCCGGTCCACGTGTTGATGGCAACCGTGCCGTAGCGCAGGTTCGCGATCTCGTCCATGAACCCGGTGCCCAGCTTCCTGCGAGTGGCGGGATCGATGAGAACGTTGGCGCCCAGAGTGCCGAGGAAGTCGGTATTGACGGTGGCGACGGCCCTGGCGAGGAAGTCGATCCCGGTCCCCGCGACCTCGACGACGCCGAGCACGGGGGAGAAGTACTCCGTGTTCTCGATCGTGGATGCGTCGTCCTCCGCAGCGATTTCGACCAGCAGCCGCGTGTTGTTCGCGTGCCGCCCGGCATTCGGATGTGACTTCGCGGCGGCGCTGACCCGGTCGTCGCTACCCGGATACCAGGGGTCGCGCAGGGGAGCCCGATCGAGGGCGGCGCGTAGCTCGGCCACGAATGCATCCCGCTGTTCCCAGTCGCTCGAGAGAACAACGATCTGGCCGGCGATGCAGTTGTAGCCGCCGTTGTGCAGCCGTTGGGTGGCCACGTGCTCGGCCTGGAATTTCAGGTCGGCTTTCGACCACCTGCCGGGCACGATGATGATCGGGGATACGCCGCCGAGCTCGCTCGTGATCGGCTTCTTCAGGAGTGGCGTGTTGGCCTTCTTGCGATCGCGTCCGGCCTCGCCCGAACCCCAGACCACGACGTCGTGGGTCGCGGCGCTGCCGGTGATGTGAACGTGGGAGATGCCGTCGTGGTGTGCGAGATAGCTGCCGACCTCGCCGCCACCCTGCACGATCTCGAGGAACCCCGCTTCGATCAACGGGGCGAGCGCCGCGCGGTAGGGAGCCTCCATGTCGGCCAGCACCGGGTTCAGCTTGAGGAGTGAGATCCGATTGTTCGCGAAGAGCTCGTAGAACACGTCGAGGGGAGGGATCGAGGTGATGTTGCCGGCGCCGAGAACCAGGCCGACGCCATCCGTCGTGGTTGGTGTGAGCTCGCCGAGGCCGGCCTTCGCCTTCGCGGTCGCAGCGGTGACACCCGGCGGCATCCACACCTCGGCCCGGAAGCCGTTGAACAGGATCGACTCCTGCACGCCGCCCGGGAGGACGGCGATGCTGACGCGATCGCCGGGAGCGCGGCCGAATCTGCGGCCCGCGAGTGGGCTCGTGCCCGCACTGATGGCCTTGAGGGCACCGCTGAGCACCGCGAGGGACGCCAGTACCGCGTACGGTCCAGAGATCCACTCCTCGCCGACGTAGGGGGAGTCAGCGTCGAGGAGCTTGATCCGGGATGCGGCCGCTACCCAGTCGGCCGCCGCATCGGCAACCGCGGTGTGCACTCGATCGACTAGTTTGGCGCGATCCGCGACAGATAGTGCGCCGAGGCTCTTCTCGTTGCCGGCGAGGCGGGCGATAGTCGCGTCGAGCTGCTTCCGGGTGGCCGCGTCGAGCGAGGCGTCTGCGCCGCGCGCGGTCGCCGAGGGCGCTACGGGAGTGGTGAGCGTCATGGGATCTCCTTTGATCGTGGCTTCATTCTCACTCAGATCGAGCCAAGGTGTCTGGGTAGAACAGAGAAATGTCGGTGGGTGTTCATACGATACGTATACGTACTAAATGACGCAGTCGAAGGGCTCGCAATGGCGGAATCAACCGGTGGCGGTTTTGGCTACACCCTGCTCCACACGGCGCAGAGCTGGCGTACCGAGGCGACGTCGGTTCTGAAGCCCTACGGGCTGACGGTGCCGCAGTTTCTCCTCGTCATGGCGCTCTTCCGGCAGGAGCGGCACGGCTGGGATCCGCTCACCCAGAGCGAGGTGGCCGAGCGTCTCGGGATGGATGCGAATACGACCTCCCAGATCTCCCGCGGCCTGGAGCGCCGCGGCATCCTTCACCGGAGCACTCACGCGACCGACGCGAGGGCCAGGGCGCTTTCCCTGACCGACGCGGGCCTCGAGATCGCTTGGGATGCGTCGGCCGCCGCCCGTCGATTCAACGACACCTACTTCTCGGTGATTTCCGCCGACCAACTGGCCGCGCTCGGCCAGTCCCTCGAAACCCTCAGCACAGAATCGAAAGGACGATCATGACCAACTTCACCATCACCCCCGACGGCCCCTTCTCGCTGGAGGCCGCGACCCATTTCGGATTCGGCCCCAACACGGGTCGCCCGACCTACGGCGATGCCCAGATGAAGCTCGCCTTCGCGGTCGACGACTTCCGGAATCACGCCCACGTCACGCTCAACCAGGAAGACAACGGCGATGTCACCGGCACGATCGACAGCGACGCGGACAGTGCGATCGTCGTGAATCAGGTGCGCCGCATCCTCTCGCTGAACGCGAGCGGCGTCGAGTTTGCCGCGGTCGGCGAGAAGGACCCTGTCCTCGGCGCGATGCAGCGCGAGCACTACGGGCTGCGTCCGGTTTCGTTCCACTCGCCCTATGAGGCCGCCGCCTGGTCCATCATCAGCGCGCGACGCCAGCGGGCGCAGGGCACGATCGTACGCAACCGCATCGCGGAACAGCTGGGTCGCGTCTACGGTGACGGCGAGAACAGGATGTTCGCATTCCCGATTCCCGAGCGGCTGCAGGAGCTCGAGTACGTTCAGAGCCTCGAAGCCACGAAGGTCGAGCGACTCCACGCGGTCGCCAGGGCGGCCCTCGACGGGCAACTCGACGCAGAGCTGCTCCTCGGCATGTCGACAGAACGAGCCATGGAGCACCTGCTGAAGCTGCCGGGTATCGGCCCAATGTATGGCACGCTCATCCTGCTTCGCGGCACCGGATCAGTGGATGCAATGACCGGGGTCGAACCGCGGCTCCCCACCTATCTCGCCCACTTCTACGGCCTCGGAGCTGAGGCCAGCGCCGACCAGATCGCCACGATCATGGAGGGCTGGCGACCGTTCCGCACGTGGGCGTCCGTGCTGACGCGGGTGAGCGGCGACCGGCTCGAACTCCCGCTGCCGCCCCGTCCGGAGTTTGGGAACAGGCCGCGCAGGTAACATCGCTAACAGTTCGAGCTAAGGACCCGCCACGCCATCGATTCCGGTCATTCTCGGCACCTGGTTTATTGACCCGGTGGCGTGCGTCGTCGCGTTCGTGCTCGCCGTCGTGTACGGCGCGGGCGTTGTTGTGGTTCGCCGCAGGGGTGAGCGATGGTCGGGATGGCTCGTCGCGGCCTTCTACCTTCTGGGTATCGGGTCGTTCCTCGCGGTGAATTTCGGCTTTCTGGGTGTCTACAGCCACGACCTTCGCTGGGCGTTCAGCACGCGCACGGCGCTCCTGCTGTTCGTCTCGCCGGCGCTGCTCGCTCTGGGTCGACCGGTGACGCTTGCCCGCACGGCACTGGGGGATCGCGGCCGTGGCAGAATCGACCGCTTTATGGACACCCGGGTGATCAAATTCCTCGGCAACGCGGTCGTCGAACCGTTCGTCACCGTCCTGATCTTCGCGGTGTTCCTGACGCCGATCGCGGGAGCGCTGCGTCTCAGCCCGTTTGGCCAGGCTGGGGTCACCATCCTCATCCCGGCGATCGGGTTGCTCCTGGTGTTGCCGCTCATCGAATACTCGGCCAGGCGAACGGCCTTCTTCGTGACGGTGGAGTTCCTGCTCGCGTTCGTGGCGCTCATCATCGACGCGATCCCGGGCATCCTGATTCGCCTGAGCGGAACCGTGCTCGATGGCCTTGGCGCCGTCGCGGGCGTGCATCCGGCCTGGTATCCGAACCCCCTGCGGGACCAGCAACTGTCCGGTGACCTGCTCTGGTTCATCGCCGAACTCGCGGATGTGCCGGTGCTGATCATCCTGTTTGTGCGTTGGTCGCGGGTCGACCGCAAGGAAGCGAAATCCTACGACGACCTCAGCGATGACGAGATGGACGCCCTCACCCAGGAGCACCTCCGGCAACGCCGCGACTGAGGCGCTATTCGACCCGAATGCCGAGCTGCCCGGCCATGATCGGGGCGAATTCGGCGAGCTGGTGCTCGCTCAGGATGGCGCCGCGCATGCCCTGGATTCCGAGGACCCTGGCGAACGACGTGTCTCGCAGGTCGACGTCGAGGCAGGTCGCCCGCGTGAAGTCGATGGTGTCGATCCGGCAGTTGCGGACGGCGACCCGAGTACCGATGAAGCTGGCGAGATCCAGTTCGGTGATCTGAGCGTTCTCGATCAGGACATCGGTGAGCTTCGCGCCGCGGAAATTGAGGAAGTCGATCTTGCCGCCGGAAATGATCACGGATTCGAACTCGGAGTCGAAAAGTTCGGCGGACCCCCAGCGCGCGTTGTCGATTCGAACGCGGCGCCAGGTCGATCTGGCGGCCACGAGCGACGTCGCGAACGACGAATTGACCAGGCAGTCGACGAGCCGTGCGCCGCGCAACCCCGTGTCGGTCAGCGTGACCGCATCGAGAACGCACTCCGTGAGGGCTACGCCGTTCAGGTCGACATCGGTCAGGTCGCCACCGTCGAATCGCTCACCCTCGCGGCTCTCGTGCGGCTCCAGCGTCTGCACGTCCCCGTCGACCAGCTCGACCGGCGCGCTCAGGCTGATCCGCGGTTCCGGTGAGGAGTTGTGCTTTGCCACGAGGCCAAGACTCTCCCAGCCGGAACGGAGAGTCAAACACAGATTGCTAAGTCACAGTAACCTAGGTCACAATGGACGGCATGGTCGTCGAGATCTTCGTTTTGAGCATCCTGAGATCGGGTTCGGTACACGGGTACGAGCTGAAGCGGCGCGTGCAACGCCCGTCGCTCACGCCTCTGAGCAACAACTCCCTGTATCCGATGCTGCGCCGGTTTGAGGCCGACGGCCTGGTCACCAAGACGATCGAGGAACAGGACGGCAAGCCGTCACGCAAGGTGTACGCGATAACCGATGCCGGCCGCGACCGGCTCCGCACGCTACTGAGTTCCCTTCCGCCGGAACTTGCGACCAGCGACGAGGAGTTCCTGGTGCGCATGAGCTTCTTCGATGAAATTCCGATCCCGGCCCGGCGGGCCATCCTTGCCGCGCGAGCCGCCGTGCTCGACGGCGCCTCGGCGCAGGTCGGCGAGCTGCTCGCCGAAAGCGAGAACACCGAGGCCCGGGCGTGGCGCAGACTCGCGATGCAACGAGTACTGGACACGACCAACAGCGAACGAGCCTGGCTCGCCGAGATGGCAAAGAAAGCGGAGACCGAATGACCCAGGCACCAGGAGCCGTGCCGCTCGGCGCGGTCGCGCGGTATGCGCTGCTCGTCGGCCCGCTGCTCAGCATGATCGATTCGAGCATCGTCAATGTTGCGGTGCCGTCGATTGCGCGTGATCTCAAGGTCACCGATCTCTCCAGCATCCAGTGGGTCGTCAGCGGATACCTGCTCGCCCTCGGCGTCTCGCTCGCCGCAACGGCCTACCTCGCGAAGCGGTTCGGCGTACTGCGGGTCTACACGGTGAGCATGATTCTGTTCGTGCTGGCATCGGCCGCGTGCGCGTTCGCGGGCGACGTTGGATGGCTGATCGGCTTCCGCGCGCTGCAGGGATTCGTCGGTGCGCCGCTGGTTCCGCTCGCGCTGAGCATCCTGCTCGGTAAAAACGGAATGGGCGGGAGAGGCATTCCCGTCTCCGCGGCGCTCACCCTGTTCCTGGCTCCCGCCCTCGGACCGACGCTCGGTGGGCTCATCCTGAGCGGCAACGATGTCACCCACTGGCGCTGGATCTTTCTCATCAACGTGCCGGTTGGCATCGTCGGGCTGCTGCTCATGCTCAGGGTGCCGCGCAACATCGCGCCGGGGCCGAATCGCGAAACCCGGTTCGATCCCATCGGATTCCTGTTGCTCGGCGTCGGGCTAACCGCGGCGCTGTACGGCGCGACGCAGGGGACAACCCAGGGCTGGGAGAAGCCCATCTGCTGGATACCGCTTGCCGGAGGGCTCGCGCTGCTCGTCATCTACACGATGTGGGCGCTACGGCGGCCGCATCCCGCCGTCAACGTCGGGATGATGCGGCACCGCAACTCCGCGATCGCGCTGGTTCTCCAGGTCCTGTGCTCCGTCGTCACCTTCGGGACGGTCTTCCTGCTGCCGATCTTCACCCAGTCGGTGCAGGGGCACACTGCGCTCGAGACCGGAATCGCGCTACTCCCGCAGGGCGTCATCATGGGCGTCGGAACATTTGTCGGCCAGAAGCTCACCGGCCGGGTGCCGCTCAAGCTCATGGTGATCCTCGGGTTCGCGATCCTGGCCGCATCCAGCGTCTTCCTGCTGTTTCTGGAGAAGGACACCCCGCTCTGGGTGACCGCGCTCATCCTGTCCGGTCGGGCGATCGCCATCGGATTCGTGACCGCGCCCCTGCTCGTCGCCATGCTCGCGCCCCTGGCCGAGAGCGAGCTACCGGATGGCAACACCCTCTTCAACATCACCCAGCGGTTGGGCGGATCCATCGGTGTAAGCATCCTCGGCTCCATCGTCGGTGCCGCAGGCCTCACGCTGACCCAGACCGTCGACCGCTTCCACTGGGTTGGCGCGGGACTCATCGGGCTAGCGGTCATCGCCGGACTGCTATCCCTGTTCCTGACCCAGGACAAGAACGCGCCAATCCGAGAGGTCACGCTCGCCGGCGAGTAACCCTGCTGGACTTTGTTGACCGCGCGGTCCCTGTAACTACTGCGCGGTCAACAAAGTGCGGCGGTGTCAGGCTTGGTAGGGGCGGAGTCTGTCTGGAATCGGGAACGGAACGACGTACTCCAGGAGCGGCACGTCAATGTTGCCCCAGTCATCACGCTTGACGCGCACAATCTCGGTCGATATTTCCACGATGCGCACGCGCAGCCACTGGCCGTCGTCGAGGAGTAGCTCGAACGGGTCGGCCAAGTACCCGATTCCAAGCTCGTCGAGGAATTTCTCCGCCGAGAACCAGTCGAGCGGGTCGGTGCGGCGACGGCCGAGCAGGTCGATCACGACGAAGCCATCGACCTCCGGGAGCATCCAACCGACCCGTTCGCGGTCACCCCGACGGTGTTCGATCCAGTCGAAAGGCGCAGGCATCCCGCGACAGTACCAGCCGGTCGAGCAACGCCGAGTTTGTTGACGGCGCAGTAGTTACAGGGGCCGCGCGCTCAACAAAGTGCGGCGTTAGGAGTCGTCGCGACCGCGGAGTTTTTCGAGGTCGCGGCGCTCGCGCTTGGTGGGGCGACCGGCACCGCGGTCGCGCATCGGGGCGAGGGCGACCTCCTCGCGGGGCGGCGGCGGGGGAGTGAGGTCGGTGTAGCTGGCTACCGCGACCGGTGCGCTCACGCGCTTGACCAGGATGGCTCCGACGACAACGATCTTGTCGAAGCCAGATTCGCGGTACCTGACCTCGTCGCCGACGTGCACCGGCTGGGCGGCCTTCGCGCGCTCGCCATTCACCCTGACGTGACCGGCGCGGCATGCCGCAGTTGCCAGCGACCGCGTCTTCACCAGCCGAACGGCCCAGATCCAGCTGTCGACACGCGCCGACGTCGCAGGCTCGGCCATCAGCCGACGGTGGCGAGTTCGGACTTCCAGCGAACGAGGCTGCGCACCGTCTCGCTCGGGTCGTCCGCCAGATGTTCCATGACATCCGCGGGCACGGAGAAGTTCACGGCGAGCCAGCCCCGCACCCGCTCAGAGTCGTCGTCGGCGAGAGAACGAAGGACGTCGCACGGGGTCGACTCGTTGCGGGCGACGCATCCGCGCACGCCAGCATCGGGATCCGCCGCAAGCGTGGCCATCAGATCCTCGGGGGCGTGGTAACTGCTGGCGGCGCTTTCGCGAATCTTGGGATTCGGATCGGCGGCGAGCAGCCGCAGACGCGCGATCTTCGATTCGGTGACCGGGGGAGCGGGGTGCTGCGTCGCCGCGAGTGCGCGCGCCTCCTCGCTCGTCAGCATGCTCGGCGCGGCCTCACGCATCGCGCGGCGTTGCGCTGGCGTGTTGAACCGGATGCAGGACATAGCAATAAGTTAGCTCGCGGTCGCCGTGGATTCCGCGTGGCGCGGCGGGAACGGGACGATCGGCGACACGCGCGCCTGGTAGTCCGCGTATTCGGGATAGCGCGACTTCGTGATGCTCTCCGTGAAGATGGTCGACCCGATGAAGAGGGTGGTCAGCAGGAACGCTCCGGCGACCGTCCACTGCAGGATCGAGCCTGCCGCGGCCACACCGAAGAAGAACAGCGTCCACCACTGGGCCTGCTCGAAGAAGAAGTTCGGGTGACGGCTGAACCGCCACAGGCCGGTCTGCACGAAGCGGGGGCTCGGCTGGCGTCCCGCGGCGATCTCGGCCTTCTTCCAGTTCTGGAAGTTCCACTGCTGCTGGTCTGCGATCGTTTCGCCGACCGTGAACGCGAAGAAGACGATCGCAATCACCAAATCCCAGACTCCGAACGGCGTCGAGCGATTCTCGTAGGCGGTGTAGGCGGGGAGAGCGATGAGCAGCAGGATGACGTTCTGCCAGATGACGATGAAGAAAAAGTTGAAGAGCTCGAACTGCCAGCGCGGCATCCGCCCGCGCAGGATCGCCCAGCGGTAGTCCTCGACCCCGGTGTAGCCACCCTTGCGGGCGAAGTTGAAGGTGAGGCGGGCGCCCCACACCGTGACGAGTCCGGCCATCACATCCAGCCTCGCGTTTCCGAGTCCGGCGGCACCCGCGAAAATCCAGACATACGCGACCGGGATGACCGACCAGATCCGGTCCACCCAGGAGTGGTCGTGAGAGATCAGGGATGCGATCCAGACGAATAGGCAGACGCCCGCGGCGGTGTAGAGGGCGACGATGAGAGGGTTCACCTCGGCAGCTTACTGCCGCCCCGGGACTGGATAGACTCGGGACCATGGCAGGAACAGACCGCATCCAGGTCAGTTCCCGAATACTGACCATTCCGAACTTTCTCAGCCTCTGTCGGCTGGCAATGGTTCCGGTCTTCCTGGTATTCATCATCGTCGGCGCCGACTTTGCGGCGCTCATCGTTTTGGTGATCTCCAGCGTCACCGACTACCTCGACGGCACGATCGCGCGAAAGTTCCAGCAGGTCACCCGTCTCGGCCAGCTTCTCGATCCCGCCGCGGACCGGCTGTTCATTTTCGCCGCACTCGTCGGACTGTGCGTGCGCGACATCATCCCGCTCTGGCTCCTCGTCGTCATCGTCGGCCGCGACTTCATGCTTCTGGTGCTCGGGATCGTGCTCGCCAACCACGGTTACGGCCCGCTGCCGGTGCACCACCTCGGCAAGGTCGCGACGTTCTCGCTGCTGTTCGCGCTGCCAATCCTGATGCTCGGGCTGGCCTTCCACGAGATCAACTGGATCACCAATCCGGTGGGTTGGGCCTTCGCTTTGTGGGGCGCGTTCTTGTACTGGTGGGCCGGCATCGTCTATCTTCTGGAGACCATCAGGGTTATCCGAATTCCACTGGGCGCGTCGCCCACGGCATCCGATACGCTGGGTGGCTGAATGGAGGTCCGCGATGGTTGATTCAAGTGGGGCAAAACAGCCCGACGAGCCCGATGAATCAGTACCCGTTCCCTCCGCTGATGCGTCGCAGTCCGACGCCACCATGACCTTCACCGGCGGGTTCGCCGCACAGCTCGCGGCCCTCGACGGCGATGTCACGGCCGAGGAGCACGAAGCGATCGGCGCGCTTCCCTCTGGTTCTGCTCTCCTCGTCGTCCGCCGCGGACCGAATGTTGGGGCGCGCTTCCTGCTCGATGCGGACCTGACGACCGTGGGTCGTCATCCCGAGGCAGACATTTTTCTCGATGACGTCACGGTGTCGCGTAGGCACGCGGAATTCCTGCGCAGCGGCACCCATTTCGACGTCAAGGATCTCGGCTCGCTCAACGGCACCTACCTCGACGGAGCCCGCATTTCGGGCACCGTTCCACTGCACGACGGCGCAGAGGTGCAGGTCGGTAAGTTCCGTCTCACGTTCTATGCGTCCCGTGTCGACCTCGCTCACGTGGTCGGCAGCTAGTGGCACGCGAATCCGCCCTGCAGAAGCCAGCAACGCCCCGCACATCCGGAGCGGTTCGCTCTGCGCAACCCCGCGAAAATCTCCTCAGCATCGGGCAGGTGCTCGCGCGACTGAGTCCGGAATTCCCCGACCTGTCGCCATCCAAGCTCCGCTTCCTCGAGGAGCGTCAGCTGATCACCCCCGCGCGCACCGAGTCCGGGTACCGCAAGTTTTCGCCGGCCGACCTCGACCGGCTCCGGTTCGTGCTCACCATGCAGCGCGACCACTACGTGCCGCTCAAGGTCATCCGCGGCTACCTGGATGAGCTGGATGCCGGGCGCACACCGACGCTTCCCGGCGGCGCGACACAGACGCCATCCATCCTGTCGAGCGACCGACGCTACACAAAAGACGAGCTGCTGCGTGAGGCCGGCTCGACCGTCATGCTCTTCAACGACGCCATCTCGGCGTCACTGTTGCTGCCCGCCGAGTTCTTCGGCGACGAGGCGCTCTCGGTGCTTCGCGCGCTGGTCGAGCTTCAACGCTCGGGTATCGAACCCCGTCATCTTCGCGGATTCCGTGCCGCGGCCGAGCGCGAGCTTGGCCTGATCGAGAGTGCGCTCATCCCCGTCTCACGTCGAAAGGATGCGTCGTCTCGCGCGAAGGCCGCCGAGCTCGCGAAGGAAATCGCGGGCCAGCTCGAGGTGGTTCGGGGGAGCCTCATCCGCTCTGCGCTGTCGAAGCTGCGGTAGGCGGAGGCAGGGGAAACGGGATGACCCCCGTTCCGACACGCCGCATCGGTTTTTCGCGAATGTCGTTGATCGGTAGTGTCGGCGTGGGTAGCGTTGCACTAGGTCAACAGTAAGTGTCAACTTAAGCCTGAAGGTTTGGGTTGAGTGCGTTCTTCCCCGTTCTCGGTGAGAGGGGCGGAGACTGGGCCAAGCGAGCGTCACAAAGTTCTATGGAGGGCAAGGCCATGAGTGAACTCAGCCGTAGCGAGGATTCCCGCTACGACCTTGGCCTCCTGTTCACGGACGGGATGCCCGACCTCGACGACAGCACGGGCTACCGTGGTGCGATCGCGGCGAGGGCGGCGGGCATCAGCTACCGCCAGCTGGATTACTGGGCACGCACCGAACTCGTCGAACCGACCGTGCGTGGCGCGGCCGGATCCGGGTCGCAGCGCCTCTACGGCTTCCGCGACATCCTCGTGCTTAAGCTCGTCAAGCGACTTCTCGACACCGGTATTTCGCTGCAGCAGATCCGCACCGCGGTCAACCAGCTTCGCGAGGCCGGCGTCAGCGACCTGGCGCAGACCACGCTCATGAGCGATGGCGCGAGCGTCTACCTCTGCACGTCGGACGACGAGGTCATCGACCTGGTCAGCCGCGGCCAGGGCGTCTTCGGGATCGCCGTCGGCAAGGTCCTGCGCGAGGTCGAGTCGAGCCTCATCGAGCTCGACTCCGTCAAGGGCGAAGACCCGGCCGACGAACTCGCTCGCCGCCGCGCCGTTCGCGCTAGCTAGCCAGGGGCTTTTCCGCCCGTTTGGGACGTTTTGTACTGCGCGCGCGGGCGAAATTGTCCCGGACGGGGCAAAACGTCGCGGACGGTTAGGCGAACTCGCCCAGGCGCGCGGTGCGCATCACGCGCTCCAGCAGCTGGTCGAAGTTGCGCGCCATCTCCTGCGCGCTCTCGCCCGGCCAGACGTGCAACGGCTTCGCCGCGCCCTGTGCCTGCTGCAGGGACGTGCGCTCGGGCAGCTGCGGGCTGAGCACGAGCGGTCCGAACATGTCCCGGAGTTCCTTGATGCGGAACTGGTGCTCGAGTGACTGCACGCGTGCCCGGTTGACGATGATCCCGAGGGGCTGAAGCCGGGGAGAGAGTCCACGGCGGATCTCCTCGATGGCGCGAAGGGCGCGATCGGCGGCGGCGACGGAGAACAGGCCGGGCTCGGTCACGACGGTCACCCGATCGCTGGCCGCCCACGCGGTTCGCGTCAGGGCGTTGAGCGATGGTGCGCAGTCGACGAGCACGAGGTCATAGTCGGCCTCGACGTTGGCGAGCGCCTCCTCGAGCTTCCAGATGTCTCGGATGCTCGGATGCGGGCCATCGAAGTTGATTGCGGACGGCGAGCCGATCATGACGTCGATCTTGCCGCTGCGACCTCGGGTCCACCCGCTCGGGGCGATGGCGGCGCGAACGATCTTTTCCTTCGGGCTGGCCAGCACGTCGGCGACATTCAGGTGTCCGGCGACGTTGATGTCCATGCCGGTGGAGACATCCGACTGGGGATCGAGATCGACGACGAGCGTGCGAAGTCCACGGGCGAAAGCGGCGGAGGCTAGCCCCAGCGTCACCGTGGTCTTTCCCACGCCCCCTTTAAGGGAGCTGACGCTGAGTACATGCACAATCCACGACGATACCTTCACTAGTCTTAAAGAACCTAAATCTTGGGCGGAGTCGCAGGTGCCGTCGCCGATCGGGTGGGCGTGGCCCACCGTAGAATTGACCAAGCCCGGAAAGGACCGCATGTTCACCAAGATCCTCGTTGCCAACCGTGGTGAGATTGCAATCCGGGCCATGCGTGCGGCGTTCGAGTTGGGGGCCGCGACTGTCGCCGTCTTCCCATACGAGGACCGCAACTCATCGCATCGGCTGAAGGCCGACGAGGCCTACCAGATCGGCGAACAGGGCCATCCGGTGCGCGCCTACCTCGACGTCTCCGAGATCATCCGCGTGGCCAAGCTAGCGGGTGCCGACGCGATCTACCCCGGCTACGGTTTCCTATCCGAGAACCCCGACCTCGCCCAGGCCGCCGCGGATGCCGGTATTACCTTCATCGGCCCGCCGACCAAGGTGCTCGAGATGGCCGGCAACAAGGTCACCGCCAAGGAACACGCCATCGCGGCCGGTGTTCCGGTGCTCGCCTCGACGCCAGCATCCAAAGACATCGACGAGCTGCTCGCTGGCGCGGACGCGATCGGTTTCCCGATTTTTGCCAAGGCCGTCGCGGGCGGCGGCGGGCGCGGGATGCGCAGGGTCGAGAAGAAGGAAGACCTGCGCGAGGCCCTCGAGGCTGCGATGCGCGAGGCCGACAGTGCCTTCGGCGATCCCACGATGTTCCTCGAGCAGGCGGTCGTACGCCCGCGCCACATTGAGGTGCAGATCCTCGCCGATGCCACGGGAGAGACGGTCCACCTGTTCGAGCGGGACTGCTCGGTGCAGCGGCGGCACCAAAAGGTGATCGAGATCGCGCCGGCGCCGAACCTCGACGAGGACGTTCGCCAGGCCATGTACAAGCACGCGATCGCGTTCGCGCGCTCGATCGGCTACGAGAATGCGGGCACCGTCGAGTTCCTGCTCGACACCGTGGGGGAGCGCAAGGGCCAGCACTTCTTCATCGAGATGAACCCGCGCATCCAGGTCGAGCACACCGTCACGGAAGAAGTGACGGATGTCGACCTTGTGCAGTCCCAGATGCGCATCGCCGCGGGCGAGACGCTCGCCGAGCTCGGACTCGAGCAGAAGGACCTGCGGCTGCGCGGTGCCGCCCTGCAGTGCCGGATCACCACGGAGGACCCGGCCGCCGGATTCCGACCGGACACGGGCAAGATCACGACCTATCGGTCGCCCGGCGGTGCCGGCATCCGTCTCGATGGCGGAACCATCAACGCGGGGACCCAGATCTCGCCGCACTTCGACTCGATGCTGGTCAAGATGACCTGTCGCGGGCGCGACTTCACGGCCGCCGTCACGCGAGCCAAGCGCGGACTGGCCGAGTTCCGGCTGCGCGGCGTGACGACGAACATCCCGTTTCTGCAGGCTGTTCTGGATGACCCCGACTTCGCCGCCGGTGACCTGAGCACGTCGTTCATCGACGAGCGTCCGTGGTTGGTGCGCGGTCACCAGTCGAAGGACCGCGGAACCAAGGTACTGAACTGGCTCTCCGACATCACGGTCAACCAGCCGAATGGCAGCGGTGAGGGACTGATCAATCCCTCACTCAAGCTCCCGGACATCGATCTCGACACTCCTGCCCCCGCGGGATCACGCCAGAAGCTGCTTGAGCTCGGACCGGTCGGATTCGCGTCGGCGCTGCGTGCGCAGACCGCTCTCGCCGTCACAGAGACGACGATGCGCGACGCCCACCAGTCGCTGCTCGCGACTCGGGTGCGCACCCGCGACCTGGTCGCCGTCGCGCCGTATGTCGCGCGTCTCACCCCCCAGCTGCTGTCGGTCGAGGCGTGGGGCGGCGCCACCTACGACGTCGCGCTGCGGTTCCTCGGGGAAGACCCGTGGGAGCGTCTGTCCGCGCTGCGCGACGCGTTGCCCAATATCAACATCCAGATGCTGCTCCGCGGCCGCAACACGGTGGGATACACGCCGTACCCGACCGAGGTCACCGACGCGTTCGTGCGCGAGGCGGCCGCATCCGGCGTCGACATCTTTCGGATCTTCGATGCGCTGAACGACGTGTCCCAGATGAAGCCGGCGATCGACGCCGTGCTCGCCACCGGCACCACGATCGCCGAGGTCGCGCTCTGCTACACCGCCGATCTTCTCGATCCGGCCGAGACGCTGTACACGCTCGACTACTACCTGAAGCTCGCCGAGCAGATCGTCGACACCGGCGCCCACATCATCGCGATCAAGGACATGGCCGGCCTGTTGCGGGCGGGTGCGGCGGAGAAGCTGGTGACCGCGCTACGCGAGCGCTTCGATCTTCCCGTGCATGTCCACACCCACGACACCGCGGGCGGCCAGCTGGCCACCCTGCTCGCCGCCAGCCGCGCGGGCGCCGACGCCGTGGATGTCGCGAGCGCACCCATGGCGGGAACGACGAGCCAGCCATCCGCGTCCGCCCTCGTTGCCGCGCTCGCGCACACGGAGCGCGACACCGGGCTCTCGCTGCAGGCCGTGTCCGACCTCGAACCGTACTGGGAGGCCGTGCGCCACCTCTACAAGCCGTTCGAGTCCGGACTGCCGGGTCCGACCGGGCGCGTGTACAAGCACGAGATTCCCGGCGGACAGCTGTCCAACCTTCGCCAGCAGGCAATCGCACTCGGCCTCGGCGACCAGTTCGAGAAGATCGAGGACCTGTACGCCGCGGCGAGCCGCATTCTGGGTCGTCCGCCGAAGGTGACTCCGTCGTCGAAGGTCGTCGGCGATCTGGCGCTGGCCCTTGCCGCAGCGGACGCCGACCCCGATGACTTCGAGGAGAACCCGCAGAAGTACGACATCCCGGACTCTGTGATCGGCTTCATGGCCGGCGAACTCGGTGACCTGCCCGGCGGATGGCCGGAGCCGTTCCGTACCAAGGTGCTCAAGGGTCGCACGGTGAAGATCGGCGTCGAAGAACTGAGCGACTCGGACAAGGCCGATCTCGAGGCGGACTCCGCAACTCGTCGTCGCACACTCAACCGTCTCCTCTTTCCCGCACCGACCAGGATCTTCGAAGAGAATCGCGAGGCGTACGGCGACCTGTCCGTCGTCGACACGATCGACTACCTGTACGGGCTGCAGCAGGGGGTCGAGCACGTCGTCGAGATGAGCAAGGGCGTCAGCCTCTACGTCGGGCTCGAGGCGATCGGCGAGGCCGACGACAAGGGCATGCGCACGGTGATGACCACGATGAACGGCCAACTGCGGCCGGTGTTCGTGCGCGATCGAAGCGTCACCGTGCACAGCAAGGCGGCGGAAAAGGCCGATCCGACGAAGCCTGGCCACGTCGCGGCTCCGTTCTCCGGCGTCGTGACGCTCCAGGTCGAGGAGGGCGCGACGGTCGAGGCGGGGCAGGCGGTCGCATCCATCGAGGCGATGAAAATGGAGGCCGCGATCACCGCACCGATCGCGGGAACCGTCCGCAGAGTCGCCATTCCAAAGACCCAACAGGTGGATGCCGGCGATCTAATCGTGGAAATCGGCTGAGTACAACCCCAAGCCTTGATTTCGTCTCGGCGGTAGACTCGCTAGTCGTCCAGAGAATAAGGGATCACAACTTTTGGTGACGCAGCAAAAATCACAGGGCAAGAAAGCTGATTCGGCGGAGCAGGCATCGTCCTCCGCCGGTTCCAAACCGGCAGGCAAGGCAGCCCCAACACCGACCGTCGCAGTGGTCGGTGCCGCACGCACGATTCCGCGCAGGGTGGTCGCCCCGCGCACGCAGCCGACCGCTGTGCCGGAAACGGTCACGTTCAGCGTGGACCTTCCGGCCCACGTTCACGAGGCACCGGACCACGAGGTCGCGGTCGCAATTCACGATGTTCCCGTAGATCCGGGCGTCGTCGAACCGACGACCACGTCTGTCGCAATCTCGGCGATAGCGACGACCTCGATTCCGACAGTGGATGCGACCCCGGAACCGCAGGAAATCGTGCCCCTGCCGGAGCCCGAACCGGCTCCGTACACTCGACGGGACAGCCTTCGCGGTGAGCCGTCGACGACGCCAGAGCCGGCCGCAATGCTCACGGCCGAAAGGCTGATCAACAAACGCAAGAGACGGCGCCCGGCGCCCGAGGGCTTCTGGCCCGAACTCTTCTACAACGCGTCGCTGCACCTCATCAACATCGGTGACTCGATTCGCGTCCGCGAGCGAAAGGCTCTCGACGCGCGCATCAACAAGCAGTTCGAGGGCGGCACCCGTTTCATCCCGGTGCTGACTCGCAAGGGTGGGGTCGGCAAGACGACGATCACCACCCTCCTCGGGATGGCAATGGCCGACGTACGCGACGATCGGGTGATTGCGATCGACGCCAACCCGGATCGCGGCACCCTCGCCGAGCGGGTCCACAAGCAGACGCGTTCCACCGTTCGCGATGTCGTGACGCGTGCCAACTCGATCAACGGTTTCACCGACTTCCAGCCGTTCATCTCGCGCGACGAGACGCGACTCGACATCCTCGCGTCCGACACCGATCCGTTGCTCGCGCAGGCCTTCGACGAAAACGACTACAACGTGGTTGCCGACCAGGCGGCCAAGTACTACTCGGTCGTGATCACGGACTGTGGCACCGGGATCGTTCACTCGGTCATGCACGCGACGCTCCAGCGCGCCGACGAGATTGTTGTCGTCTCGGGCGGCAGCGTCGACGAGGCGCGGCTCGCATCCGAGACCCTGACCTGGCTGGAGTCGAACGGCTACGCAGATCTCGCTCGCAATGCGGTCGTCGCTCTCAATACCGCGACCCACGCGACCAACCTGGTCAAGCTCGACGAGATCGAGGCTCACTTCAATTCGCGCGTACGCGCCGTCGTTCGCATGCCCTACGACCCGCACCTCGCCGAGGGATCGATCGTCAACTACCGCGACCTGCGTCCGTTGACAGTCAGTTCCTCACGCGATCTCGCCGCACTCGTCATGGACGGGCTTCCCGTCCGCCGGGAAGCCTGATCGGATGACCGAACGGCAAATCCGACTGTTTGGCGACCCCGTTCTCCGATCCGTCTGCGATCCCATCGCGCCCGGCGACCGGCGGGTGAAGGGCCTCATCGAGGACCTGCTCGAGACCGTGAGGGTGCCCGGGCGGGCCGGACTCGCCGCGAACCAAATCGGCGTCGGGTTGCGCGCGTTCAGCTACAACATCGACGACGTCGTCGGGTACGTCATCAACCCGGTGCTGGTCGAGACCTCGGGGGAGCCAGAACTCGTCGAGGAGGGTTGCCTCTCGGTGCCCGGCTTCTACTTCCCGCGGCGCCGATACCCGAGCGCGCGCGTGACGGGCATCGATCTGGATGGCAAGCCGGTCGAACTCGGCGGAGACGGCGTTCTCGCGCAGGCTCTGCAACACGAGACCGACCACCTGGACGGACACCTCTACATCGAGGGCCTCGACCCGGAGACGAAACGCGAGGCGATGCGCGCCATCCGGCAGGCAGCCTGGTACTGAGAGCTGCCCCTCTTATTACCGTGGGGTGAGGCAAATCGATCTTCCCGGACGTCGGGAGGGTCGATTTGCCTCACCTCATGAGGTTTTGTTCCTCGGGTTTAGTTCGCGACCTTCTCGGCGTCCGCAGGAACGCCGGCGTACATCTCGTCGATCACTCCCGAGAAATCCTTCAGGATGACGTTCCGCTTGATGCTGAGCTTGGGCGTCAGGTGGCCGCTGACCTCGGTGAGATCGCTGTCGAGGATGTGGAACTTGCGGATCGACTCCGCCCGCGACACGTGTTCGTTGGCTCGGTCGACCGCGCGCTGGATCTCCGCGATGACCTTCGCGTTCGTGCACGCTTCCGCGAGGGAGAGATTCTCCGGCTCACCCTGGCTCTTCAGCCACGCGGGCAGCATTTCGCGGTCGAGGCTGACGAGTGCGGCGATGAACGGCTTCTGCTCACCGACAACGATCACCTGGTCGATGATCGGATCCGCCCGAATCGGGTCCTCGAGCACCGCCGGCGAGACATTCTTGCCGCCCGCGGTGACGATGAATTCCTTCTTACGGCCCGTGATCGTCAGGTAGCCCTCATCGTCGAGTGACCCGAGGTCGCCGGTCTTGAACCAGCCGTCGTCGAACGTCTCCTTCGTGGCTTTCGGGTTCTTCCAGTAGCCATCGAAGATATCGATTCCCTTGCCCTCGATCTCGCCGTCCTCGGCGATGCGGATCGAGACACCGGGGAGGGGTGGGCCGACCGTACCGATCTTGAAGTTGGATGGCAGGTTCACGGTGAGCGGGGCGGTCGTCTCGGTGAGCCCGTAGCCCTCGAGGATGCTGACGCCGAGGCTGCGGTAGAAGTGGCCGAGGCGCAGGCCCAACGGCGCGGAGCCAGACACGGCGTATTCGACGCGGCCGCCGAGGGCGGCGCGAATCTTGGAGAGCACGAGTCGATCGAACAGCGCGAACTGGAGAGCGAGGCCGAGCGGGACCTTGCCGGCATCCAGCGCCTTCGAGTGCGCGATGGCGACATCCGCGGCCCTGCGGAAGATCTTGCCGCGACCGCCCGCCTCCGCCTTCTGCTCAGACGAGTTGTAGACCTTCTCGAACACGCGGGGTACCGCAAGCAGGAAGGTCGGGCGGAAGCTCTCCATCGCCGGGACCAGTTTCGAGGTGTCCGGCTGGTGGCCGACCTTGACGCCGGCATCCACGCACATCACGGAGATGAAACGCGCGAAGACGTGCGCGAGGGTAATGAACAGCACGGTGCAGGTACCCGGGTTGACGACCTGGGGGAGGGCCGCCTTCGCGTTGCGCGACAGCTCAAAGAAGTTCGAGTGGGTGAGGATGCAGCCCTTGGGCTTACCGGTGGTGCCCGCGGTGTAGATGAGGGTCGCGATGTCGGAGCCCTTGGCGAGGTTGCGGCGACGCTCGATCTCGTCATCCGTAACCTTGGTGCCCGACGCGACCAGCTTGGCGAGATCGCCCACATCGAGGTTCCAGGTCTTCGTCACCAGCGGCAGATCGGCGTGCACCTCGTCGAACCGAGAGAAGTGCTCCGCGGTCTCGGTGATGATCGCGACCGCACCCGAATCTTCGAGATCCCACTGGATCTGCAGCGGCGACGACGTGTCATAGACGGGAACGAGGATTGCGCCGGCGAACCAGACCGCGAAATCGATCAGGGTCCACTCGTAGCGAGTCCGACAGATTAGACCGATCTTGTCGCCGGGCTGGATCCCCGCGGCGACAAAACCCTTGGAGAGGGCGCGCACCTGGTCCAGGAATTCGGCGGACGTGACATCCTTCCACGTCCCGTCCGGCTCGGGCGTTGCGAACAGCGGCTGATCGGGGGAAAGCTTCACCCGCTCGATCAGAATGTCGGTGATGTTCGCGTCCGGGCTTGCCGTAACCACTGCCGGGGTATCAATTTGCTGCACGGTATCTCCCTCGAAACCGGTTGGATGTTGCTCTTCCTAACTCTATTCTTCTTCGTAATGGTGCCGCCCCGTGGATGCCTCCGACGGCACGGAAGAGCGCTCCCTTTTCAGTAGTGTTGTCTCTCGTGCATGCCATCGGGATTGACATCGGCGGAACCAAGATCGCTGGGGCACTCGTCGACGACGAGGGCGAAATCCTCGTCGAGGAGCGTCGTCCGACACCGGCCGGGGATGCCAGCGCCATCGTCGACACGGTCGTCGAGATGATCGGACGCCTCGCGGAGGGGCGCGAGGTCGCGGCCGCGGGTGTCGCGGCGGCGGGCTTCATCGATGCCGCCCAATCCACGGTGTACTACGCGCCGAACATCAACTGGCGAAACGAACCGCTCCGCCGGCGACTGCTGGACCGGGTCGACATCGACATCACGGTCGACAACGACGCGAATGCTGCGGGCTGGGCGGAGTTCCGTTACGGCGCGGGTCGCCTCTACAGCGACATGACCATGCTCACGCTCGGCACCGGCGTCGGCGGCGCGATCGTCACCCAGGACCGGCTCTTTCGCGGCGGATTTGGTGCCGGGGCCGAGATCGGCCACGTCCGCGTTGTCCCCGACGGGCTCCCGTGCGGCTGCGGTGCCCGCGGGTGCATCGAGCAGTACGGCTCCGGTCGCGCGCTGCTGCGGATGGCCAATGCGATCGCGGACGTCGGCGGTATCGGCCTGGGTCTCGCCGAAGCGCGTCGGGCCACCGGCGAACTTACCGGCGACCAGGTCGGAGAACTGATCGGCGCAGGGGATCCCGGCGCGCTGCAGGCGCTGCGCGAGCTGGGCGGATGGCTTGGTGCGGCGTGCGCGAGCCTCGCGGCCGTGCTCGACCCGCAGGTATTCGTCTTCGGCGGAGGCGTCGCGATGGCGGGCGACGTGCTCCTCGACCCCATTCGCGAGTCGTTCCTCGCGCACCTGCCGGCGCGCGGATTCCACCCGGAACCCAAGTTCGCCATCGCCGAACTGGTCAACAACGCCGGCGTCGTCGGCGCCGCCGACCTCGCGAGAATCCACTCGGCACGCTAGTCCTCCTCGCGCTACGCTGAGGGTTCTGGGAGGCACGAGGGATGCTCTACTGGCTTTTGAAGAATCTATTTGTTGGGCCGCTCTTGTTGACGGTTTTTCGTCCGTGGGTGATCGGCAAGGAAAACATCCCCAAGTCGGGCGGCGTCATCTTCGCCGGCAATCATCTCTCGTTCATCGACTCCGTCTTCCTGCCCGTCGTTCTCGATCGCCCCATCTACTTCCTCGCTAAGAGCGACTACTTCCGCGGCAAGGGGATCAAGGGCTTCTTCACGAAGAAGTTCTTCAACGGAACCGGCATGCTCCCGATCGACCGCTCGGGTGGCAAGGCCTCGGAGGCGTCGCTCAACACCGGGCTTGCGGTTCTCGCCAAGGGCGAGCAGCTGGGCATCTACCCGGAGGGCACTCGCAGCCCAGATGGCAGGATGTACCGCGGCCGAACCGGCGTCGCCCGGATGATTCTCGAGGCCGGCGTTCCCGTCATTCCGGTGGCAATGGTGGACACGGACCAGGTGATGCCGACCGGCAGCACCATCCCGAAGGTGCGCCGGATTGGTGTCGTCTTCGGCGAGCCGCTCGATTTCTCGCGCTTTCACGGGCTCGAGGGCGACCGCTTTGTGCTGCGCTCCATCACCGACGAGATCATGTACGAGCTCGGCAAACTGAGCGGACAGGAGTATGTCGACGTCTACGCCTCCTCGGTCAAGGAGAAAGCCGAGAAGCGCTAGTGCTGGTCGGTGCGCCGCCGCCGCTGGGCCCACGCTCGCCGGTTCCGACGCATCGCGTAGCGATGTGGCGGCGGTGCGAGTGGGGAAGGCGCACGAGATAGGCTGATGGGCTGGGCCGACAGGGCCCGATCCCACCTCTTGACTGCAAGGAATCCTCCGTGGTTGACCCGTCCGAAACCGTCGTGCTCGCCGATCCATCAGTGATCGCCGGACTCGACTATTGGCGGACTCTTCCCATTAGTCAGCAGCCGGCGTGGCCGGACCCCGAGGCTGTCGCCGCGGCAAGCGCGGAGATCGCGACCCTTCCGCCGCTCATCTTCGCCGGCGAGGTCGACATCCTGCGCGACCGGCTTGCCAAAGCCGCGCGCGGTGAGGCGTTCTTGCTGCAGGGCGGGGACTGCGCCGAGACGTTTGCGGGCGCGACCGCTGAGGCGATCCGCAACCGGGTGAAGACGATCCTGCAGATGGCGGTTGTCCTCACCTACGGCGCGTCGATGCCCATCATCAAGATGGGCCGGATGGCGGGCCAGTTCGCGAAGCCCCGGTCGAGCGACACCGAGACGCGCGGCGATGTGACGCTTCCCGCCTACCGCGGCGACATCGTCAACGGCTACGACTTCACTCCGGAGTCTCGCCAGGCCGATCCGCGCCGGCTCGTGCAGGGGTACCACACCGCCGCGTCTACCCTCAATCTGATCCGCGCGTTCACCCAGGGTGGATTCGCGGACCTGCGCCAGGTACACAGTTGGAACCGGGGTTTCGCGTCGAACCCGGCCAACCACCGGTACGAGAAGCTGGCCGGTGAGATCGACAAGGCCATCCGCTTCATGCTGGCCGCCGGTGCCGACTTCGACGAGCTCAAGCGCGTCGAGTTCTACTCCAGCCACGAAGGTCTCCTCATGGACTACGAGCGACCGATGACCCGCATCGACTCTCGTAACGGAACGCCGGTCAACACCTCCGCGCACTTCGTCTGGATCGGGGAACGCACGCGCGCTCTCGAGGGCGCACACGTCGACTACTTCAGCCGCATCCGCAATCCCATCGGGGTGAAGCTCGGTCCGACGACGACACCCGCGGACATGGAGAAGCTCATCGACAAGCTCGACCCCGACCGCGAGCCCGGGCGCCTGACTTTCGTGGCGCGCATGGGTGCGGGCAAGGTTCGGGATGCGCTCCCGCCGCTGCTCGAGGCGATCAAGGGGATGGATGCGAATCCGCTCTGGATCACCGACCCGATGCACGGCAACGGTCTGACTACTCCGACGGGCTACAAGACACGCCGGTTCGACGACATCGTGGATGAGGTCAAGGGGTTTTTCGAGGCGCACCGCGCGGCGGGCACGTACCCGGGTGGCATCCACATCGAGCTCACCGGCGACGACGTGACGGAGTGCCTCGGCGGTTCGGAGCAGATCGACGAGGCCGACCTCGCGATGCGTTACGAGTCCCTGTGCGACCCCCGCCTCAACCACATGCAGTCGCTCGAACTGGCCTTCCTGGTCGCGGAGGAGCTCAGTGCGTTCGACAAGGTCGAGCTGTAGCTCACTCGCTTCACCGCAAAGTCGGTGTCTGGTGATGCATCCGGTGCGTCGCGGCCCGCAGCGCGGCGCGTCGCGCCAGATACCGACCTTGCGACCGACGAGTCCCTGTGCGACCCCCGCCTTAACCACATGTAGTCGCTCGAACTGGCGTTCCTCGTCGCCGAGGAGTTCAGCGCGTTCGATAAGGTCGACCAGCTAGAACCCGTCGAACTTGACCTTGATGGTGGTGCCTTTCGGCTGAGATGTTCCCCCCGCGGGATTCAACGATTGAACGGTGAAACTACTCGGGGCAATGTCGGCCGCATGGTTGTAGTTCAGGGTGAACCCAGCTGCAGTCAGAGCTGCCTTTGCAACGGCCCAGGTCTTTCCAGCCACGGATGGCACGAGAATCATCTCAGGTCCGCGCGAGGTGATAAGCCGCACCTCTTGCGAGTCGCCCACCCGGAACACCCGCGACACTCCGGCGGCGTTGGTCTGCGGATCAACAGACACGACATCGCCGGCCGGAATTGTCGGATCGTATGCCTCGCTGCCCTGGATGGCCCTGAGACCCGCCTGTTTGAGCAGTGTTTCGGCCGCGGAAACGGTGAGGCCGCTCACAACCGGGAGGGGTCCGGCGGAGACGATCAGCGTGATGGGCCGCTTCTCGCTGTATGACGACTGCGTGAGCAAGCTCTTCCCGTCGTTGCCGAGGTAGTCGAGCACGAGTCCCTTGGAGACCTTGGGATCAAACTGGCGGATGGTGGGGCTGCCGACCAGGAAGTGTGCATTCCTAATGGCGACCTTCCCCTCCGCCTCCGTCAGTCCGGTCAGCGTGGGAATCTTCAGAAGCGCCGGCCCGGTGGACAGGATGATGGTGATCTTCGCGCCCTTGGCAACGTTGGACCCCACCGCGGGACTCGTTCCCGATACGGCATTCGCTGCCACGTCGGGGTCGTTGCGCGAGGTCGTCGCGGCCGCCGGCACAAGGCCAGCCTGCGTGAGCGCCGCCCGCGCCGCGGACACCGTGTTGCCCGCCACATTCGGAATTGTCGTGTGCGCCCCCGGGCCAAGTCCGAAGTACCAACCCGTTCCTCCGGCGGCGGCGACAAGGACGATGATCAGCGCGGCGACCCACCACCCACGCCCGCGGCGCTTGCGTGAGCGGGTGGCGAGGTCGTCTACTGCCGACGACATCGCCGGGGTGGCCTTTCGTCGCGCGGGCTCGAGAATCTGGGTCTCCGAGGTGTCGCCGCGTGGGGGTGCCGCAGCGGCGGGCGGCATGACCATCGTCCGCTGGGCAACGGTCGGGGCGTTGTATGCGTCGGCGTCGAGCTTCGTCCGCACGGCGAGCACCTCGCTGAGCAGGGCTCGCGCGTCGCGGGGCCGCTCATCGGGCTCCCGCGCGGTTGCCCACAGCACGAGCTCGTCGAGCTCGGCCGGGACACGGGGGTTCTCCGTGCTCGGCGCTGGCACGGTGTCGTTGGCGTGTTGGTAGGCGATCTGCATGGGCTGCTCGCCGACGAAGGGCTGCTTGCCCGTGAGCATCTCGTAGGTCATGATTCCGACCGCGTAGATGTCGCTTCTGGTGTCCGCGATTCCCCGGGTCACCAGCTCGGGGGAGAGGTACGCGATCGTACCCAGAAGGGCGGCCCCGGTCGCGGTATTGGCGCTGGCCGCACGCGCCAGGCCGAAGTCACCGATCTTGATGCGACCGTCATCGGCGAGCAGCACGTTCTCCGGCTTCAGGTCCCGGTGCACGATGCCCGCCTTGTGCGCGGCCGACAGTCCCGCCAGCACGGCCTCGAGGATGTCGAGGGTCTGGTCGGTCGTCAGGCGACCGTGTTCCTGGAGAAGGTCCCGCAGAGTAATGCCGGGCAGGTATTCCATAACCAGGTAGGCCATGTCGCTGTCCTGGCCCTGATCGAAAACGTTGACAACATTGGGATGAGCAAGCCGCGCCGCCGACCGCGCCTCCTGGATGAAGCGGTCCCGGAATTTGACGTCATCGGACAGGTGGCCGTGCATGACTTTGAGGGCGACCTTGCGCTCGAGGCGGAGGTCGGTTGCGAGGTACACGGTCGCCATGCCGCCTCGCGCAATCCGCGAACGCACCTGATAGCGGCCGTCGAGAAGACGACCGATCAGTTGGTCCGTTGAGCCTGCAGTCACCGTCTGATTGTAGGTTCGAGACCTCCGACCGCCCGGCCGAACACGGCGCTAGCGGCTATATACGAAGGTGTAGCCGTTAGCTCAGTTCCGCGAGCCAGAAGCGCGCAGACGCCTCCCACTTGGCGTAGGCGTTCGGCGAGCCGGAGATCTGGACGGCCTGGGCGGCCTGGGTGACCGTCATCGACTGCCATCCCGCAATGTCGAGCAGCCCCCGGGTCTTGCCTTTGTTGGGATTGCTTGGTCCGCCGAAGAAAAGCTTCGCGGCGTAGCTGGGGGTCGTCAGCTGCGCAACCGTGCCCCATCCGGCGCTCGGACGCTGCTGGAACAGGCCAACCGAGTCGCGGTCGCCGGCGTTCAGATTGACGAGGCCGGATTCCTGCGCGGCCGCGGCAAGGGCAACGACGATCCCATAGTCGGGTACACCCAACGAGCGGCCGACCGAGATGATCGTCTGGGCATTCGTCTGCATGGTTGGGCTGAGGGGCACTGTCACGGAGCCGACCAGCGCGATCTGCAGCCCCGGAATCACCAGCGTTCTGCCCGCATAGATGATGCTCGTCGCGGTCAGGCCATTGGCCGCGAGGACCGCGGAGACCGTTACTCCGAATTTCTTCGCGATGGCGGTGATCGTGTCTCCGCGCTGGATGACGTAGCTGCCGTTGGAGCTCGTGGGCGCGGGAGGCGAGGCAGGAGCGGGTGGGGCCGTGGTCGTGACCGGTGCGGGAGTGGTCACGTACTGTCCGGTCGGCGGCGGCGAAACCGAAGCGACCGGGTCCGCGGTTGTGGTGACGGCGGTGGGCGCCGGAGTCGGGGCGACCGGCGTCGTCACCTTCGTCAGTCGAAGCACCTGCCCGGGGAAGATCAGCGATTTCCAGCCCAGCCCGTTGAGTGCGAGGACCGAAGCCGTCGAGAGCCCGTAGCGCCCGGCGATTGAGCTGACGGTGTCACCGTGGCGAACCGTGTAGGTGGCGGGAGTTGCCGCGGCGGTATCGAGTTCACCGGGTGTCGTGGGCGGGGTGGCGGCCGAGGAGTCAACTGTGGCTGCCGCGGGTTCCGGCTCGAACGTGGTGACCTTGTGGCGCTGGTCGGCTTTCGCGCGCTCAGGAGCTGGTGCGAGCCCGAGGCTGCTGATTGCGAGTGATCCGACAAGCAGCACGGGCATGGTGGCCATCAGGGTGCGGTTCACGCGTGCGGGCTCGCTCGCCGCAAGGTGACGCCCGCCCGCGGCGGGGCCAAACGACGACGGGCGTGATGGCTTCAGGCCGACGAAGGGCGAAGTCGATGGATGCGCGCGGTCCAGAAACTCCGACATGAACATCCCGTTCTACAAAAAGGCCCGACTCAACAGGGCCCGGTTGGGCAACACCCCCTGCTGCCCAGACACCAAACGTGACACAGAATCGTACTGGTGTCAATCATTGTTGCTGGTGTGACTGGAGTTACATTCGGGGAAACAGTGGAGCGAAATGCGGAGCTAGCGGGAGTGCGCGTGAAAGGATTAAGCCGTGGCTGATCTACCGGACGTGCAGTGGCTGACGATTCCCGACCTTACGGAGTTGCTCGGGCTCAAGGTCAGCCAGGTGCGTCGCCTCATCGAAGACCGCGCGTTACTGGCTTCCCGCGTGGATGGCGTGTGGCGTGTGCCGGCCGACTTTATTGTCGGCAGCGAGCCGATGGGCGAACTCAAGGGCACGCTCGTAGTACTCGGCGACAGCGGATTCAGCGACGACGAGGCCATGCACTGGCTGCTCACGCCGGAGGACAGCCTTGGCGTTAGTCCGGTGGATGCGCTCAAGGCCGGACGCAAGGCCGAGGTTCGACGGGTCGCCCAGGCGCTCGGCTTTTAGCCCGTCACGCCGCGCGGTTGATGACCGTGTCGGCGAGCAGGCCGAGCTGTGCGATCGCTCCACGATCCAGCGGCGCTCCCTCGAGGGCGGCGCGTGCCAGCTGCACGTTGTGAGCGATCATCCGCTCGACCTTCTCAACCGTCCCCGATTCGATGAGTGTTCGCTGGAGCATGCGGATCTGGTCACCGTCGAGGTTCGGATCGCCGAGGAGTTCATCGAGGAGGCGAGCGGCCGTCGCCGGCAGATCGCCTCGCGCGATCGCGATCAGCACGGTGCGTTTGCCCTCGCGAAGGTCATCACCGGCGGGCTTGCCCGTGACATCCGGGTCTCCGAAGACACCCAGGATGTCGTCGCGTAGTTGGTACGCGATTCCGAGCGGAAGCCCGAACCCGCGGAGCGCGGTGATCTGCTCGCTCGTTCCGCCGCCCATCGAACCGCCGATCACGAGCGGCGCCTCAACGCTGTACTTTGCCGACTTATAGACGAGAACGCGGTGCGCACGCGCGAGCTGCTCGTTCTCGGGGGAGCTTCGCCATGACCGCTCCTCGAGAATGTCGAGGTATTGACCAGCCGTCACGTCCGTGCGCATCCGGTTGAATTCTGCCCGCGCGGCGTTGGCTGCCGCACGCGAGTCGAGGAGCGCAAGACCCTGCTCGATCAGCTCATCGCTCCAGCCGAGCAGCAGATCGCCCAGCAGCAGCCCACCGGATGTCCCGAAGTCGCTTCCGGAGCCGGTCCAGCCATTTTCGGCGTGAAGGGCGGCGAAGCGCTTGTGTGCCGACGGCATCCCGCGCCGAGTGTCCGAGCGATCCATGATGTCGTCGTGCACGAGGGCCGCGGCGTGGAAGACTTCGAGGCCGGCCGCGACATCCACGACGCTGGCCAGGTCCCGCGGGGGTTCGAGCGCCTCGAGCGGATCGAATCCGTCCCGACCGGCGCCGACCGCGTTCCATCCCCAGTAGCAAAACAGGGCCCGGAACCTCTTGCCGCCACGAAGCAGCGCGGCCGAGTAGTCGACGAACGGAGTCAACTCGATGGCGATCGCCGAAACCTCGGGTCCACGCTCGGCGAGGTATTCATCGATTCGCAGGCCGATGAGATCGACTAACCGGGTACTCACAGGCACGCTCCTAGCCTAGCTAGGCAGGCGAGGGATACTATTGAGCAATAGTTGTCGTACGTCACTTCAACCAGCGTGAGGTAAACAGAATGCCACTTTCCGAGCAGGAGCAGCGGCTCCTTGAAGAAATGGAGCGCAGTCTCTACCACAACGACGCCGATTTTGTGGCTGGCGCTGCGGGCAGGCACGGTCGCCCGACCTATACGCGGATCGTCACCGGCGTCCTCGTCGGCGTGGTCGGTGTCGCCACGCTGATCGCTGGCGTTGGCGTTCGGCTTCCGGTTATCGGCGTTCTCGGCTTCATCCTGATGTTCGTCGGAGTCCTGGTGGCTCTCACGCCGCCGCGTGGCACCGCAGCTCCTCGCTCGGGAGCGGGCACCGCGCAGGGCCAGGGCGACTCGCAGTCGCAGGGTCGGGGCGAGCAGTGGGACAACCGTCCGGATGACCGCGACGAGTAACCCAAGCCTCATAACGCTCTGAAGGGCCGATCCATACGGATTGGCCCTTTTTTGTGCCCGAAACCCCGCAGTTTGTTGACCGCGCGGTAGTTACAGGGGGCGCACTGTCAACAAACTGCGGCATTTAAGGCGAAATCGGGGGAATTCCCTCCACCGTGCTCCACGGCGATAATCCGCGTCAAATCAGGGTTGCCTCGAAAGGGGGGCATGGAATTGGGACAATTTTCTTCAAATTGTGGAGCATTGTGGAGTAAAGTGGAGGTCAACCTGAAATTCTGGCCGGATCGTTGAGGGGAGCAGCCGATGTTTCTTGGCACCTATGCTCCGAAGCTCGACGAAAAGGGCCGCATCATCCTCCCGGCCAAGTTCTGGGATGAGCTGTCACAGGGCGTCGTCGTCACACGCGGCCAGGAACGCTGCCTCTACCTCTACAGCGCGCGCCAGTTCGAAACGGTGCTCGAAAAGGTCAGCCAGGGGCCGGTCACGAGCAAAGAGACCCGTGACTACCAGCGCGCGCTGCTCTCCGGTGCGAGCCAGGAGATTCCAGACAGCCAGCACCGGGTGACGATCCCGGCGATCCTGCGCGACTACGCGGGCCTCGGTCGCGAACTCACGGTGATCGGTGCGGGCAACCGGGCCGAGATCTGGGACACCGAGGCCTGGAACAGCTACTACTCCGATGCCGAGACCGCCTACGCGAACAGAAGCGAGGAGGTGATCCCCGGGCTCTTCTAGCGCCCAGTTGCCGACCCTCAGCCGTTCTCTCGAACCCGGACACTCTTCCCCGATGCCCGGTCTCGCCAGAATGGATGGGGATCCGCTTCTGGGGGCAGGGATCTTCACCGATCTTGCCCGTTTCTCATGGCTTCCTCTTCACTACACACCCCTGTGCTTCTCGCCCGCACGGTCGAACTGCTTGCGCCGGCGCTGACGTCTGCCGGCGCCGTGCTCGTCGATGCGACACTGGGTCTCGGCGGTCACGCCGAGGCGTTCCTGACCCGTTTCCCCGAGCTCGTCCTGGTCGGCATCGATCGGGATGAGGAGGCGCTCGCCCTGGCGGGAGAGCGGCTCGCACCCTTTGGCGACCGCGTACGGCTCGTGCACGCGGTCTACGACGCCGTGCCGGAGGCGCTCGAGTCCGAGGGATTCAGTCGCGCGGCGGGCATCCTGTTCGACCTCGGCGTCTCGTCGCTGCAGCTGGACCGCGTCGATCGCGGCTTCTCCTACTCGCAGGACGCTCCGCTCGACATGCGAATGGATGCGACGTCCGAGCTGACGGCGGAGCGCATCCTCGCCGAATACAGCGAGGCGGACCTTCGTCGCATCTTCTATGAATACGGCGAGGAAAAGCTCGCCCCGCGCTATGCGCGCAAGATCGTCCAGGCTCGCGAGATCTCCCCCCTCTCGCGGTCTGGTCAACTCGTCGACGTGCTGATCGCGGCCACCCCCGCCGCGGTCAAGCGCGTCGGCCATCCCGCAAAGCGGGTCTTCCAGGCGCTTCGCATCGAGGTCAATGACGAGCTGGGCGTGCTGGCCCGGGCCATCCCGGCCGGGATCGACGCGCTCGCGGTCGGCGGACGCATGGTCGTCCTCGCCTACCAGTCGCTGGAGGACCGCATTGTGAAGCGTGCGTTTGCGGCGGGTTCGACGTCGACCGCACCGAGAGGCCTTCCGGTCGAGCTGCCGGAGCACCGTCCGGAACTGCGCCTCCTCGTACGCGGCGCAGAGTTGGCCAGCGAGCAGGAGCGGGCCGAGAATCCTCGGGCAACCCCCGTGCGCCTTCGCGCCGTCGAGCGACTGAGGGATGCGGCATGAGCGCCACCCTCGCCTACGCATCGCGACCGTCTGGCGCGGCCCTGCGTCGTCCGGCCGACGCGCTCGAGATTGTCCCGCAGCCCCGACGCGTCCAGATCGTCACCACGAGGGCGCAGCGGCGCGCGCGCCCGAAGCTCGTCTACGCGCTCGGTGCCACCGGTGTGATCTTTGCGATTTTCCTGGCCCAGCTGCTCATCACAATCGCGCTGTCCAGCGGCGCGTACACGATCACCGACCTCCAGTCCACGGAGCAGAACCTCGGGCGCACGGCATCGTCGCTCGGCGAGAAGCTCGACACACTGGGCTCGAGTCAGAACCTGCAGGCGAACGCCCTCGCCCTCGGGATGGTGTCCTCGTCGCAGGCCGCGTTCCTGAGGCTCTCCGACGGCTCGGTGCTGGGCAGCGCGAGCCCCGCTGGCGCGGCGGGAACCCCGAGTGGTGCAGACAACGCCGCGGGCGACACTGTGCCCAACTCGCTGCTGACGACGATCCCTCTCATCAAATCCACAGGAGTCGGACACGGCGACGCGAATGCGCCCGTTTCGTCCTCGAACAACTCACAATCGACCCAGGGATCGTCGACGGCATCGACGGGAAACACGGCGCCGGCGTCCACGAACTCGTCGAACTCCGGCGACCTTCCATCCCCGGTGACGCACTAGGACGTAAGGCCAATGAAGAGAACCAGAAGAGCGAGTATTCGACTCACGCTCACGATGGTCATGGTCTTCCTGGTGGTGCTGGTCTTCACCGGCCGACTGTTTCAGCTACAGGTGGTTCAGGCCGCCGCTCTCAACAAGATCTCGGCGCGCAACCAGTCCGCGACGGTAGTAACACCGGGTATCCGGGGATCCATCGTCGACACCAACGGCGTCGTGCTCGCGCAGAGCGTTGACCGCTTCAACGTGACCGTCGCCCCACGGGATTTTCTCGCCGGGTACAACAAGGTGCCGGGGGATAACAACACCCTGGTTTCGGCGACAACGAGTCTCGCCAGAATCTCCAAGGTCACCGGTGTTGCGGTGTCCTCCCTGACGGCGATCGTCGACAAAGACCCGAAGTCGGTCTTCGCGATCCTCGACAAGAACATTAATCTCGCGACGGTCACCAAACTCAAGAAGCTGAAGATCCCGGGTTTGTACTACCCCTCCGTTCCGGCACGAAGCTACCCGAATGGCGCGATCGGGGGAAACCTGGTCGGCTTCGTCGGCACGGATGGACCCCAGGCCGGAATTGAGCTCGCCTACAATAAGTGCCTCGCCAGCACGGCGGGCCAGTCCACTTATCAGACGGGCGCCGACGGCGTGCGCATCCCCGGCAGCACGGTCAAGCAGACGGACCCGGTAAACGGCGGAACAATCCAGACCACGATCGACCGCGACCTCACCTACCAAGTGGATGCGGCGATCGCCGCGCAGGCGAAGAAGCTGGGAGCGCCGTGGGCCACCGTTGTGGTCGAGCGCGTCGCCGACGGCCACCTGATGGCGGTCGGGGACTATCCGACAGTCGACCCGAATGATCCGTCCGCGGCCGGTGCAGGCAGCACCGGTTCGCTCGCGTTCACGCAGCAGTACGAACCGGGTTCCACGTTCAAGGCGATGAGTGCGGCCGCGCTGATCGATGCTGGCGCGATCACACCCACGACCGAGGTGACGGTCCCGTCGATCCTGCGGCTCTCAACCGGCGGCTACATCAAGGACTCGTTCTCGCACGGCACCCTCCACTACACGACAGCCGGTGTGCTCGAGAACTCGTCCAACATTGGAATCTCCCTGCTTTCGCAGAGCCTCGATGCCAAGGCCCGCTACAACTACATGGTCAAGTTCGGGGTCGGCCAGAAGACGGCGGCCTCGTTCGGCGGGCAGGCGTCCGGCCACCTCCCGAAACTGCCGTGGGACCCGATTACGACGAAATCGGTCGAATTCGGGCAGGGCGTGAGTGCGACCTCAGTGCAGGTTGCGCAGATTTTCTCCACCATCGCGAACCACGGCGTCCGCGAACCGTCGACGCTCGTGACGAAGTGCACGGCGGCCGACGGCACGGTGACCGACACCCCGACGGTGCAACCGGAACGGGTCGTCAGCGCGAAAGCGGCCGATGAGGTGCGCGGAATGTTGGAGACGGTCGTGTCCGGTGGCCCCGTCGGATCCCTGCTGCGGATCCCCGGTTATCGGATCGCGGCCAAGACCGGCACCGCCCAGGTTGCCAACGCGAACGGGGCCGGATACGGCAAGAATTACATCATCTCAGTCGCGGGGATGATCCCTGCGGAGAACCCGCAGTACGTCGTCGTCGTCACCTTCGGGCCTACTACGCTAGGGACGTCGGCAGGTGCAGCGCCGGCATTCAAGAACGTGATGATGGATGTGATCGACAGATATCGGATCCCGCCGTCGACGACGCCGGCGCCATACGTCCAGACAACCT